>NZ_JAUNEC010000035.1 GCF_030525755.1 Alysiella sp. | reverse complement strand
ACGTGCAGGCTGTCGCGGTCGGCTTCGGAATGCACCGCCACAGTGGCAATGCCCATTTCACGGCAAGCGCGGAGTACGCGCAAAGCAATTTCGCCACGATTGGCAATTAACACTTTTTTTAACATATTGATTTCCTTTTGTGGAAATGCGTAGGGTGGGTTTTAAACCCACCATTATTTTCAATTTTGTTAATGGAATTGGTGGGTCAAGACCCACCCTACATATTCAGGCAGCCTGAAATCGTAAAAATATCAGATATGTATAACCATAGGTTACTTGTGCGTGGCATTCTGCGGAAAAGCATCTTTCAGCATATCAAGCGGATTGCATGAACCTTCATGCAGTTCAAGAATTTCACTTACGGCAAACTGCATTTCGGTTTGCGTCATAGGATATGCTGCCGCGGCGGCACTTAACTCAGGTTCAGCTTCGGGATAAAACGGTTCTGCAATAACCCATGCAAAAAAATTGGCATGCGGACGTTGGTCGGATAAAGATGGGTATTTTTGCATGTATTGACGAATGGTGCGTTCGTCATCAGCCTTGTCAAATTTACCTGACCAAACGGTTTGGAGGTCGGTGCAGGGCGAAAACAATACTTGGTTATTTTTTTCCTGCACCATAACGCTATATAAATCTTTTGCAGATGCGACTGTATGCCCAACCAGCAAAAAAAACGCAGCCAACAACCATTTTGCCATCTGAACGCGCCTTTTATTCAATGATAAACAAAGGCTCGCCAAATTCCACAGGCGTACCGTTTTCCACCAAAATTTCTTTGATGACACCCGATTTTTCCGCTTCAATCTCGTTCATCAACTTCATGGCTTCAATAATGCACAAAGTCTGCCCTTCTTTTACGGTCTGACCCACTTCCACAAAAGCGGCGGCGGTGGGGCTGGGGGCACGGTAGAATGTGCCAACCATGGGCGATTTTTGTGCGGACGACAAATCACGCGCAGCAGGGGCGGCTGGTGCAGCCGCAGCCGCTTGAACGGGGGCAGCAGCTTGTGGTGCAGGCGCGGCAGCCTGAACAGGCGCAGGCGCATACACGGTTTGCACCGCAGGCGCGGCTACCGAACGTGTGATGCGAACTTTTTCTTCGCCTTCGGTAACTTCGATTTCAGCAATGCCTGATTCTTCAACCAAATCAATCAGTTTTTTGAGTTTGCGTAAATCCATTTTAAAAAATCCTGTAAATTTGAAAGTCGTATGAAAATTGTCAAAATAAGCGGTTTCAGGCAGTCTGAAAACCCAAATTTGGGGAAATTTCGCTTGGTAAAATAAACGCGATTTTGGCGAAGTTGTCGGTAAAAGTCCAGCAAAATATCACAAAAAACGCAAAAATGCGATTTTTGTGATATTGTAAAAATTGATGATTGTGTGTATTTGAATGAATTGTTTGAGATAAGTTTTTCATTATTTTAGAATAATGGCACTATTTAATTTTGGGGAGTTAAGTGGCTGCCTGAAAATTTGAGTGGTTTTATTCTGCCCAAATATCGTGTTTTCGGCGACGTTTGAGCAAAATGCGAACTGCGCCATCGTTGCCTTTGTGTGGTTCGCAGTAGGCCAAGACTTCGGGGTGTTGCATGAGCCAACGGCGTACCAGTGATTTTAAAACGGGTATGTAACCGTTTGAACCTAAACCGCTTCCGTGTATGATTTCGCCACACACACCGCGTTGTTGTACAAATTCAATGAATTCGTTTAAAACGGTCTGTGCTTGTTCTTGAGTGTAGCCGTGTAAATCTACATCGGCAACCACTTCCCAATAACCTGCTTGCAAACGTTTGATGTCGTTACTACCCTGTCCATTTTTGCTGAATGTGGCAGGAATTGTCATGATGCTATTACCTTCGCCAATGTAGAAAAAATCAGTTTGTTCATTGACTGGGTCTTGGCTTTTGTCGCGCGGTTTAATAGGGCTTTTATCGGGTGGGGCAATGTAATGGTTATGGGGTTTTAAGGGAATAACGTCTTTCATTAAAGTAGCAAAGTCCACTTCTGCTGTTGCTTGTTTGTGTTTTTCTGCGATTATTTGAGCTGTTCGTTGTGCTTCGGCTTGGCGTTTGGCTTGTTGGTGTAAGGCTTTGAGTTTGTCTTGAAAATTCATGATTGTGTTTTTGATTAGTTTGTTGTGTTTCAGGCGGCTTGGATTGATGTCAATGGGCGTAGGCTGCCTGAAAATTTCAGGCAGCCATGCTTGTGTTTAGCTTGTATGTAACTCACGTTGACGGCGTGTTTCCGCCAAAACCATGCCCGCTGACACCGAAATATTCATACTCTCCACTGTGCCAAACATCGGAATGGACACCAGCTCATCGCAATGCTCGCGCGTGAGCCGTCTCATGCCCTCGCCCTCGTTGCCCATCACCCACGCTACCGCTTGCGGAATGTTGTAGTGGAATAAATCCGATTTGCCGCCCATGTCTGTGCCGACCACCCAAATGCCGTATTCTTTCAATTCGCGCAAAGTCCGCGCCAAATTCGTAACCATGATGTATGGCACGGTTTCTGCCGCGCCACACGCCACTTTGCTTACGGTCGCGTTCAAGCCCGCGCTTTTGTCTTTGGGTGCGATGACTGCGTGAACGCCCATCGCGTCTGCTGTCCGCAAACATGCACCTAAATTGTGGGGGTCGGTGATGCCGTCCAACACCAGTAAAAACGGCGGTTCTTGCAGATTTTCCAGCACATCTTCCAAATGAACGTGGTTTTTAGAAGCATCAATAAAGCCAACCACGCCTTGATGTCGTCCCCCTTTTGCGATTGCATTCAAGCGGTCGGCATCGGCAAAATGCACACGCACATTTTCATCGGCGGCTTTTTGTAACACTTCGCGGGTACGTGCATCGGTTTTGTTTTCCAAAATATACAGTTCGGTAATGGATTTTGCGTTTTGCCACAAACGGGCATTGATGGCGTGAAAGCCGTAAATCAATCTTTGGTTGGACATATTTTTGATTTTGAAATAAATATTGTATTATAAATGCGGTTTCAGGCAGCCTTAATCATTTTGAGGCTGCCTGAAAAGATTTTATGCGGTTAGCGTGCCTTTAGTGGACGGCATTTTGCCTGCCATGCGCTCATCGTGTTCAACTGCCATACGCAAAGCGCGTCCAAATGCTTTGAAAATGGTTTCGGCTTGATGATGGGCATTTTTGCCACGAATGTTGTCAATGTGAAGTGTCATCATCGCGTGATTGACCAAGCCGTGAAAAAATTCGCTGAACAAATCCACATCAAATCGCCCAATCAGGGCGCGTGTGTATTCAACGTGGTATTCCAAACCTGCTCGCCCCGACAAATCCAAAACCACGCGGCTTAATGATTCGTCAAGTGGCACATAGGCGTGTCCGTAGCGGTGTATGCCCATTTTGTCGCCCAAGGCTTGTTTGAGGGCTTGTCCCAAGGTAATGCCGATGTCTTCTACGGTGTGGTGGTCGTCTATGTGCAAATCGCCTTTGCAAACAATGTCTAAATCAATCAAGCCGTGTCGGGCGATTTGGTCTAGCATGTGTTCTAAAAATGGCACGCCTGTGTCAAAGTGGGCTTTGCCTGTGCCGTCTAAATTGATGGAAATGGTGATTTGGGTTTCGCTGGTGTTGCGGGTAATGGTTGCGGTACGCATGATGTTGTCGTTATGTGATGGAAGAGAAGTGGCAGTTTACCGAAACCTACTGCCTGGGACAAGTATAGTTGCAGAATTGAAAAAGCGCTACGGCATTGCCCATGCTCTTATATACTATAAAATTTGTACAGGGCGGATATGCTTGCTTTGTATTGCATTTTTACTTCATACGACCATAAGTATTCATGGCTGCCTGAAAAATATAAGGTGCAAAAAAATGGTGTGGATTTTTATCCACACCCAAAACACACACATCAAGAGGAAAATGTTAAACAGGAAATCAAAAATTATTGCATTACTTTGAATATTTTTGAGCTTCTTCATCTTTGTCAGCTTGTTTTTTAACCCAGAAAAATAAGAAAGTAGCCATACCAATAATGAAACAGATGGTAAACAATGACAATATCCCGATTGGGGATTTAAACAGTTCAAGGAAAAGTTCCATGGTTTGTGTCCTTTTACGCTTGTTTTTGTTGGGGCGAATTATGGTTTATGAACGTTTGGGGTGTTTTGATTTAAATCAATGATTGACCTGTTTGCTGGGCTAAATCATAAAAAATCACGGCAAAATGCTAAAAACTGTTAAACTGGATACGCGTTTTACAATAAATTAAAGGAAAAACCATGTTATTGGGCATCAATATTGACCATGTTGCTACTTTGCGTAATGCACGAGGTACCACTTATCCCAGTCCACTTGAAGCGGCGTTGATTTCGGAAACGCATGGTGCGGATTTGATTACTTTGCATTTGCGTGAAGACCGTCGCCACATTAAAGATGCAGATGTTTTTGTCATCAAGAAAGCCATCAGAACGCGTTTGAATTTGGAAATGGCGATGACCGAAGAAATGCTGGCAAATGCTTTAAATGTTTTGCCCGAAGATGTGTGTATTGTGCCAGAGCGTCGAGAAGAAGTAACCACTGAGGGTGGTTTGGATGTTTTGAGACATTTTGATAAAGTGGCACATTACATCAAACAATTGCATCAGGTAGGTATTCGGGTTTCCATTTTCATTGCACCCGATTGCCTGCAAATTCAGGCAGCATATGATGCAGGGGCGCGTGTGATTGAACTGCATACAGGAGCGTATGCCGATGCCCAAAACACGCAACAGCGTGAGCATGAATTAAGGCGCATTCGTGCTGCTGCTGAATTTGCTGCTAACTTGGATATGACGGTGAATGCAGGGCATGGTTTGACAATACACAATGTTGCGCCCATCGCGCAAATTCCGCAAATTGTGGAATTGAATATTGGTCATGCCATTATTGCACAAGCCGTTTTTTTGGGGCTGCCTGAAGCCATCAAACAGATGAAAGAAGCCATTTATCGGGCGCGGAGTGCAATGTGATATACGGCATTGGTACAGATATTTTGGATATCAAACGCATTGCCTATTTGTATGAACGTTATGGCGATGCTTTACCGCGCCGCATTCTTCATGAAGATGAGTGGGTCATATTTTCAGGCAGCCAAGACAAAATTCGTTTTCTTGCTAAACGCTTTGCTGCCAAAGAAGCCTTTTCAAAAGCCGTTGGCACAGGGATACGCGAACCTGTTAGCTTGCGTCATATTGCTGTTGCACACAATGAATTGGGTAAACCTGAATTTGTTTGTGCACCTGAATTGCGGTTTTTTTTGTCAGAATGCGGCATTCACAGCGTGCATTTGAGTTTAAGCGATGAAAAAGATTGCGTTTTGGCATTTGCGATTGCAGAGGCTGCCTGAAACATTTTAAAACCCGTATTCATCATTTTGTTGCTGATGATGAATACGGGTTTTTGTGGAGCAGGGGAGGGGTAGGTCAAAATGTGTTTGACAAGGGTTTCAAGCTAAACAAAATCTCCCCATAAAGTTTGCATGGCGGCAATAGCAGCCAAAGATGTGGTTTCGGTACGCAAAACGCGTTGCCCCAAAGTAATGGCTTGAAAACCTGCTGCCCGAGCCGCGTTTTCTTCGGCGGCAGTCCAGCCACCTTCTGGTCCTATCATCAGTTGTACACTTTGTGGCAAGCTGAAATCACGCAAACTGTGTGCGTGGTTTAAACTCATCAGCAATTTCAAATCTGATTCAGGTAGCATTTTCAGGCAGCCTGAAAAATCCATAATGGGTAAAACCTGTGGTACGGTGTTTCGTCCACTTTGCTCGCAAGCGGCTATCACAATTTCTTGCCAACGTTGCACCTTTCTTTCAGCACGCTCGCCCGTTAAGCGTACCACACAACGTTCGCTGATAATCGGAAAAATGGACGATACACCCAATTCCACGCTTTTTTGTAGAGTGAAATCCATGCGTTCGCCGCTGGAAATGGCCTGGATTAAGTGGATTTTTAATGGGCTTTCCCGATTGATAAGGTGTTTTTGTCCAACCAAACAAGCGGCATGACGCTTGCCTAATTCGCTTAATTGTGCGGGATATTCGCAGCCGTCGCTATTAAATAAAGTGAGATTATCGCCTGTTTTTAAACGCAAAACTTGAATATGGCGAACAATGTTTTCAGGCAGCATCAAAGTGCTGTTTTCAATAAGGGGGGGGGGAAGATAAAAACGTGGCATTGTGGCAACTTTGTTCAGAATGTTAAAATCGCGTTTTTGCAAATGCCCATATTTTAACAAAAGCCAAACATGAAACCCATAGCCTTTTTGGAGTCTGTTGTTCACGACATCGCTACCACCGAAATCATGCCCTATTATTTGAAGGTGGAAAGCGCACGCAAAACAGATGGTAGTATGCTTTCACAAGCCGATTTGGCAGCGCAAACTGCATTGTTAAGCAGGCTGCCTGAAATCATTGCGGCACCTGTTCTGGGCGAAGAAATGACGTTTGAAGAGCAGCAAACACTGTGGTATGCCGCACAGAATACGGGTTTGTGGGTGCTTGACCCGATTGATGGTACCAATAATTTTGTCAATGGCATTCCCCATTTTGCGGTGTCGGTGGCTTATGTTCAACACGGTCGTGCACAATTGGGTGTGGTTTACAATCCTGTAACAGGTGAAAGTTTTACTGCTGAACGTGGTAAAGGGGCTTTTTTGAATGGGCAACAATTGCCTTTGCGTCAGGTGTCAAAGCGTTTGCGTGAGGCAGTGGCTGGTGTGGAGGTAAAGCGTTTGCGTTCGGCAAAATTGGTCAGTGGCATCAATAATTTTGCACCTTTTGGTACTTTGCGTTGCATGGGCAGCAGTACTTTGGATTGGTGTTACCTTGCAGCAGGTCGTTACGACATTTATTTGCATGGTGGGCAGAATTTATGGGACTACGCCGCAGGCGCACTAATTTTGGAAGAAGCAGGTGGTTTGTTGGCAACTTTGGAAGGCGATGATTTTTGGAGTGGCAAACACGTTTTTCAGCGTTCTGTGATTGCAGCAGGGCAAGCTGATTTATTTGCCAAATGGTTGGATTGGGTTAGAAAAAATCAATGATTGATGTTACCATATTCTTCAGGCAGCCTGAAAATGGAAAATTTTCCTTTCAGGCTGCCTGAAATATTAAATGGTCAAGATTATTGGTCTTGTTCTTCTTTTGGCAAACGCACAATTGCCGCCACCAAACCGCCCCAAATAATCGCCATAGCGATGGCCATCATCAAAATTGCTGCTCCGCTCATTATTATTTCTCCTGTTTCCATTTGCTTAATGACAATATGCCAGCTATGACAATCAAACCGATTGCCATGCCCCAGCCAAAGGTATTCACAAACCAATCAGGATAGCCTTCGTAGCCTTCTTTGGTAACTTTGATGATTTCACTAATCAACATATAGCCTAAAACAGCTGTGGTTACACTTACTACTACTACCCAACCTTTGCCTAATTTCAATGATGAAACGCTGTTTACATGGTCAGACAAGGTTTTCAGGCTGCCTGAAAGCACTATGCAAGCAATGGAAATAAATGCTACTGCTACAATACCAAAGTTGTTCACGAATTTGTCCATTGTGTCCAGCATAAACAAACCTGTGCTGGTGCCAAACAAAATGACTGAAACCACCGACAAAGGTAAGCACACCACCAAAGTAGCTGGCACTCGTTTCATGTATGTTTTGTCTTGAACTGCCGCGATAATGACTTCCAAAATGGAAATCAGCGATGTTATCCCTGCAAACAACAGTGAGCCAAAGAACAATACGCCAATTAATGCCCCTCCTGCAGGAAGCTGGTCAATAATGGTGGGGAATGCGATGAACGCCAAACCGATGCCTGAGGTTACTACTTCGCTGACTTCTTTGCCCATGCCTTGCGCCATGAAACCCAAAGCAGCAAATACACCTACGCCTGCTAAAATTTCAAAGCTGCTGTTGGCAAAACCGACTACCAAGCCTGCACCACTTAAATCCGATTTGGGTTTTAAATAGGAGGAATAGGTAATCATAATGCCAAAACAGATGGATAATGAAAAGAAAATTTGCCCATAAGCGGCAATCCATACGCTGGGTTCAGCCAATTTGTCCCAGTTTGGCGTGAATAATGCGTCCAAACCTTTGGTTGCGCCTGGTAAAAATAAAGAGTACACCACCAAAATACCAAACATCAGGGTCAATAGAGGCATCAAAATTGTACTGGCTTTACCGATGCCTTTTTGTACGCCTGTTGCCAATAAAGCAAGTACAACCAGCCAAACACCCAATAATGGGAATACCACGCCACCAACAAAGTCCATGCTCACACCAGCACCTTCTGCCAATTTCAGGTATTCGCCAAAGAAAAACGCTTTCGGGTCTTTACCCCATGCGCTGTTGAGCGAGAAGTAGGTATAGCTGGCTGCCCAGCCGATAATTACGGCGTAATAAATCGCGATAATCACGTTAATCAGCACTTGCCACCAACCAAAAATTTCAAATTTGCGGTTTAAACGGCGAAATGACAACGGCGCTGAGCTGCGATATTTGTGTCCAATTGCGTAATCCAGAAATAGAATCGGGATACCTGCGGTCAAAAGCGCAATTAAATAGGGAATGATGAACGCGCCACCACCATTGTCGTAGGTAACATAGGGGAAACGCCAGATGTTGCCTAAACCCACCGCTGAACCGATGGCAGCGAAAATGAATGCCCCTCGTCCCGAGAAACTCTCGCGTTGAGGCGTTTGTTTTTGATTATCAGACATGATTTTCTGCCTTTAAAATTGGAATTGACAAGACACCCCATTCTCAACGTTATGATTTAAAATTGAGAACCTGTATTCATCAGATTGATAGATGGGTTGTTATTGTAAAATCATGCGAATACAAGGCGGATTTTTGTGCCAATAATGAATGTTTGGCACAAAAATCCAACGCAGTAGGTGCGTGATTAGGTAATAGAAGCCACTTATCATCATAGAAATGAAAAAGCAATACAAGGCGATAACAAGAGCCGTGTACACACCTGTACATAAAGGCGTTGGCAACACCGTAGTACTTTTTTAGTTCTACGACCATATCAAGATTGTGAATACAGGTTCTTATTTCAGTAACTTAATTCCTTCCCTTGTGGGGAAAGACCACGAAAAGGGCAAAATGCAACATTAAAGAAAGGCAAATGTGATTTTATTCAAAAATCAATATGTTCTTTAAAAATCAATTAGGTTAATGATTTGGCGATTTTCCCTCATTCTGGCGTGTAGCATACTTTATTGTCCAAATGGAAAAGAAAGCAGAGCCAGATTGCTGAAAATAATGAAGCTTTGTAACATCATCTTTGGTTTTCTTTTTCAAAAATTATGGTGTTGAGAATGACGTACAAAAGCAGAAATATGCCGAATTTTTGCTTGAAAGTAAAGTTTTTTTGATAATCGTCAAGATTGAGTTAGCTTAATGACTGTAAAGGCTGCCTGAAAAATACCTTAAACTCAATGAGAAAGGACTTTCAGGCAGCCTGATTTGATAATTTAAGGGTGTTTTTAAGCAGCCAAAATCGCTGTTTTGAAGGTTTGTACTAATTCACTTACGGCTTCAATTTCACAGTCAACATGGTTTTCAATGGTTTGGACAATGCGACTGCCCACAATAGCGGCATCGGCAATTTGTGCGATTTTTTGTGCACTTGCGGCATCGCTGATGCCAAAACCCACACCAATGGGTAAATGAATATGTTGTTTTAAAACGGCTATTTTTTGGGCAACGGCTTGGGTGTCCAATTGTGCTGAACCTGTTACGCCTTTGAGTGAAACATAATACACAAAACCACCTGCTTGTTTTGCAATGGCTTGCATTCGTGCTTCTGTGGTAGTTGGTGCGACTAGGAAAATGCTGTCTATGCCGTGTTGTTTCAGTGCATTGTGTAGAGGTTGAGCAGTTTCAATGGGATTATCTACTGTTAAAACACCATCCACGCCTGCATCGGCACAGGCTTGGGCAAATACTTCATAACCCATTTTGTGTACAGGATTGAGATAACCCATTAATACAATAGGTGTTGTTTGATTGGTTTTACGAAAACGGGCTACGGTTTGTAAAACATTTTTGAGTGAAACACCTTGTGCCAATGCACGTTCTACGGCACGTTGAATGACAGCACCGTCTGCCATAGGGTCGGAGAAAGGAATGCCTAATTCAATGATGTCGGCACCTGAATTTGCCATGCTGTGCATGAGTTTTAAGGTGGCATCCAAATTGGGGTCGCCAGCGGTTATGTAGGTAATTAGGGCTTTGTGATTTGGGTTGTTTTGAAAGGCTTGGGCGATGCGATTCATGGTGTACTTTCTTGTTGTAAAAACGTGATGCATGGTTTTTCAGACAGCCTGAAACGATTTTACCAAATGCGGTTTAACTTTTCTTGAATGGCGTTGCTTATTTCTACACCAAAACGGCGGTTAATCAGGCGCAATAAATCATCGTCTTGTGGGGTGTAATCCACCAATTCGGGAGCTTGAACCACATCACGAGCTATTGTGTACACGTTACCAAAATCGTCAATTAAACCAACTTTTTGTGCTTCAATGCCTGTGTAAATACGACCGCTGAATAAATCAGGGTTATCGTTTTCTTTTAATTTTGAACCGCGCCCTTCACGCACGGCTTTGATGAATTCGGCGTGAATTTGGTCTAACATTTGTTGCCATACGGCTTGTTGTTCGGGTGTTTCGGGGGTGAATGGGTCGCCCATGCCTTTGTTGTTGCCTGCAATGCGAACGCGGCGTTTTACCCCCAATTTTTCCATGAGACCAGTTGCATCAAACCCGCTGCCAATTACGCCAATGCTGCCAACCAAGCTAGATGGGTCGGCGTAAATTTTATCGGCTGCGGCGGCAATGTAGTAGCAACCTGAAGCACACATGTCTTCGGCAACTACATACACGGGTATGCCTTGATTTTGTGCTTTTAAGCGGCGTATCTCACCAAAAGCGATATTGGAAACCACAGGTGAACCACCAGGGCTGTTAGCACGAATAATAATGGCTTTGGCATTTTTATTTTTGTATGCTGCTTCCATGCCTTTTCGCAAAATTTCCACTTGGTCATGGTGTTCATCGCCACCAATGACACCTGTTAAATTGATGACAGCAGTATGTTCTTT
The DNA here is from genome assembly GCF_030525755.1 of Alysiella sp. Taxonomy (GTDB): domain Bacteria; phylum Pseudomonadota; class Gammaproteobacteria; order Burkholderiales; family Neisseriaceae; genus Simonsiella. Next base: position 7,782 of record NZ_JAUNEC010000035.1, on the reverse strand, counting down.
GCGAGAAGAAAAGGGTTGATGTTCATTTTTTTCGCTGTTGCGATTGCTGTTGAGAACACCTGTTGCGATGGTTAAGAACACCAAAAATGCGGCACCACGCCAAATGTTGCGCCACAGTCGTGCACGGCGTTGTTCTCGGTAGGCCTCAAATAAAACATCACGCAAAGTGTGTTGCGCCCATTTGTCTTCATGAAAAGTAGGGGAGGGGTCTTGATGATGTTCATCAGGACGGCGAATGCGGTAATTCATAAAATGGTTTCTCAAATTAAAAATGGTTATGGGTTTTCAGGCAGCATGGTGGCTGCCTGAAAACGGGTTAAGCCCAAAAATAACGAACAATATGAAAAAATACGGGTGCAGCAAAACACAGGCTGTCCACGCGGTCGAGCATGCCACCATGTCCGCGTATCATGCGTCCCCAGTCTTTTACACCGAAGCTGCGTTTGATGGCAGACATGACCAAACCACCAAAAAAGCCCATTAAACATACGACAAACCCGATTAAGGCTGCCTGAAAAGGGGTGAAGGGTGTCAGCCAATAGCAGGCTGCGGCAATGAGTGTGGCGGTGGCAATACCACCAACAGTGCCTTCAACGGTTTTATTGGGTGATAAAGCAGGCATAATTTTGCGTTTGCCCATCAATTTGCCCCAAATGTATTGACACACATCGCTGGCTTGAACCACTACCACCATGAAAATCACTAAGAGAATGTTTTGACCTTCAAAACCGTCAATTTTCAAAGTCATCAAGGCAGGAATGTGTGAAATACAAAATAGGGTCATCATGGCACCCCATTGAATTTTGGCTGTACGCTCAAAGAAATTGGTTGTGTTGCCTGCCATCGCAGCGATAATGGGCAACAATAAAAAAGCATAAACAGGAATGAAAATGCTAAACATGCCATACCAGCCTGTTAAAACGAAATAATATTGCATGGGCAGCAAAATATAAAAGCAGGCAGCAATGGTATTGTGGTCGCTACGGTGGCGATAAACCAGCGACATGAATTCACGTAAGGCAGCAAATGAAACACCTAAAAACAGAATGGTTGTGCCAATGTGTCCAAACAAAAACGACAACAGCAAAATCACAATCATGACCCACCATGAATCAATGCGTGCATTGAGATTGGCAATGGTTTCTTGGCGATGCAAAGGCGCACGAGTACGCAAAATTTTACCGATGATGCTGGCGATAATCAAAACCACAAACACACCCAAAAAAACATAGCCTGCCTGAATGGGAAATGAAGTATTCATGTGTTTGCTCCTTGTGATGTGGTTCGGTTTTCATAAGCAACACGTTTGGCAGCTGGTGCTAAATCCAAAAGGGCATTGCGTGTACGCGTTAGGAAAGCATCTTTATCTTCATTTTCTTGAATTTGAATGGGTTTTCCGATATTGACATCACAAATCAAGGGTACAGGTGCAAGTTGCCCTTTGGGTAAGACACGGTTGATATTGTCAATCCAAATGGGGATAAAACGCACATCGGGATTTTCGCGTGCCAAGTGATAAATGCCACTTTTAAAAGGCAAAAGCAAGACATTGTCATCGGTATTGCGTGTTCCTTCTGGGAAGATAATCAAGGAGTCATTGTTTGTTAAAGCTTGGCTCATTTGCGCTGTTATTGCGCTTGGGTTGTTACCATTACGCATAATCAATAAACCATTAAAAACGTGATTGATGATAAACGGACGGATTTTGCCTTTTAACCAATAATCTGCACCTGCAACAGGACGTGCGACGTTGCGCCATGCTTTGGGTAAGGCAATCCAAACCATCACAAAATCGCCATGGCTGCCATGGTTGGCATAATAAACATTGCGTTCAGTTGGAAAATCAAAATCTTTTGCGGGTTTGGGACGAATGCCCGTGATAAAACGAACAAACAAATACAGACTGCGGTCAATCAATTTACTCAGCAGTTTGTGGGTCAAGTTTTTCATTGGCATGCTTTCAAGGAAACAGACTGTCTGAAAAAGTCCATTCATGTTTTGCTTAATTTGGTTTTTCAGGCAGCCCAAAAGAATGTGTAAGGGCGGTTATTCAATACCCATATGCAGATGTATTAGATAAACCGTTTATTAACCTAATTTCGCACGGATAATTTGTTTCACAATTTCATCATCATTTTCAACGATTTGAACGCGCTGCGGCAAATCTTCCAAACCCAACAATTTGGCAGGACGTGGAATACTCACTTCGCCCACCGCTTCGTGTATCGTTGCATCAAATTTGGCGGCAAGCGCGGTTTCCAAGCAAACAATGGTTTCGTTAGGCAAACGCACTTCACGCGCCACTTTCACGCCATCTGCGGTGTGGGGGTCTATCAATTCTTTATCGCTTTCAAACACTTGCTTGATGGTTGCCAAACGGTCGCTGTGGGTGGATTTGCCCGATACGAAACCGTATTTTTCACGGATTTCAGGCAGCTTGTCGCCCAAATCAAAACCTGCGCCCGTGCCAACTTGTTGCCACAAATCAGCGATTTGCTGGCTGTCGCGCCCCACCAAATCAAACACGAAACGCTCAAAATTGGACGCTTTGGAAATGTCCATAGATGGGCTGGACGTAACGTAAGTTTGCGCGGTGCTGCGTGGGCGGTATTCGCCTGTTTGGAAAAATTGGTCAAGCACATCATTTTCGTTGGTGGCGACAATCAGGCGGTCAATGGGCAAACCCATTTGTTTGGCGATGTGTCCCGCGCAAATGTTGCCGAAATTGCCGCTCGGCACGCAAAAGCTGACGCGCTCGCTGTTGTTTTGCGTGGCGCGGAAATAGCCTGCGAAATAGTAAACCACTTGCGCGACAATGCGTCCCCAGTTGATGCTGTTTACCGTGCCGATGTGGTATTTATCTTTGAAACTGTGGTCGTTTTGCACAGCCTTAACAATGTCTTGGCAATCATCAAACATGCCTTTGACGGCGATGTTCACGATGTTTTCGTCTTGCAAACTGAACATTTGGGCGCGTTGAAAGGCGGACATTTTGCCTTCGGGCGAAAGCATAAACACGTTGACGCCTTTTTTGCCGCGCAAAGCGTATTCGGCAGCAGAGCCTGTGTCGCCACTGGTTGCGCCCAAAATGTTCAACTGTTTGTTTTCTTTCGCCAAAACGTATTCAAACAAATTGCCCAAAAATTGCATCGCCATGTCTTTAAACGCCAAAGTGGGACCGTTGGACAAGGCTTGAATTTTGATGCCGTCCGCCAAAGTGCGAACGGGCGTGATTTCGGCGGTGCCAAACACGTCTTCGGTGTAGGTGCGCGATACGATGTCGTGCAAATCTTCGGCTGGGATTTCGGGCGCAAACAAGCTGATGATTTCAAAAGCCAAATTTTTGTAACTCAAATTGCGCCAGTTTGCCAACATGGTTGCGCTGACTTGGGGATAGCTTTCAGGCAGCATTAAGCCGCCATCGGGTGCCAGCCCCATTAACACGATTTGGCTGAATGTTTTGCGTTCGGTTTGACCGCGAGTGCTGATGTAATTCATGTTTTTACCTAAAATTTATTGTGATTTTGTGGATGTATTTGATTATTTTTCAGGCAGCTTGAATGTGTTTTAGGCTGCCTGAAAGCTTATTTGGTTATAAAAGTTTTGCTGAATAAACGTTGGTAACAAGCAGTAACGGTTTGGGTGGTAACATTTGCTACCATTTGTACACGTCCATTTTCACTCATTAATTGTGGTAAATCAGCAGCTGTTATATGGTTAGGTGCTTCTTCGCTGACGCAAGAACAGATTTTGTTTTCCCACTCTTGTTGTTTGGTGCGACTCATGGTTAAAGCAACCAGACGCCATTCATTGCGCGATTGTAACTCACCAATACATTGGTTTTGCACATACATTTTCAATAGAGCTGTACCTGTTTTCATGGCATTGTTTACATTAAAACTGCCACCTGTACCCGAACACGCACTTAATGTTAAGGAAAGGAGCAAAACGCTTGCTGTTTTTTGCATTGTGTGTTGACTTGGATTGAAATGAGAAAAACCGCATTATCGTTAGAAAATGTGTCATAGACAAGCATAATCCGCGCTTTATGTTATACTTCGCCCATTTTTCAGGCTGCCTGAAAAGTTTCAGGCAGCATTTTTTTCATTTAATCCCAATTTGAAGGAAACAAAAAATGTTTGGAAAAGCAGGCATCGGTGGTTTGATGCAACAAGCCCAAAAAATGCAGGAAAACATGAAAAAAGCACAAGCTGAATTGGCACAAACGGAAGTGGAAGGTCAGGCAGGTAATGGTTTGGTCAAAATTACCACAACGTGCAGCCATGTAGTCCGCAAAATTGACATTAGCAGTGATTTGATTGAGCAAGCTGTAGATGATAAAGAAATGTTAGAAGACTTGATTTTGGCTGCATTGGACGATGCATACGGCAAAAGTGAAGCAACTTCTGCGGCGCGTATGGCACAATTTACACAGGGCTTACCCCCTGGTTTTGGTGATTTTTTCAAATAATTTGGAGCAGAGACATGGTTAAAGTTGGCATCATTATGGGCAGCAATAGCGATTGGAATGTCATGCAACACGCCGCGCAAATGTTAGCGCAATTTGGCGTAGAATATGAAGCCAAAGTGGTTTCGGCACACCGTACGCCCGATTTGATGTTTGATTATGCCAAAACTGCTCAAGAGCGTGGATTACAAGCCATTATTGCTGGGGCAGGTGGTGCAGCACATTTACCAGGTATGGTGGCATCACAAACCACTTTACCTGTATTAGGTGTCCCTGTTCCCAGCAAGTATTTGCGTGGCGAAGATTCTTTGTTGTCCATTGTGCAAATGCCAAAAGGTGTGCCTGTTGCCACATTTGCGATTGGAGAAGCAGGTGCAGCCAATGCGGCTTTATTTGCAGTATCGTTGTTGGCAAATCATGATGCTGAACTGGCGCAAAAATTGGTGGCGTTCCGTACCCAACAAACGCAAATGGTGTTAAATATGGCTTTACCTGAATTGGAAACCATTTAAAAACCCGTTCATGAAATAGAAATCCATATCTTCTACATGGGGGCTAATGACAGCATATGCTATGATGTCATTAGCCCCACAATATCATGGATACAGGTGTTTAAATCACCATAAGTCATTTAAGTAGATTTAACATGGCAAGATTGAAAAAGCACTACGGCGTTGCCAATGCCTGTATGTATTTTACACGGCGGACGTTGTTGCCGTGTATTGTATTTTCACTTTTATGACTATATAACAAGGTTGTGGCACATTTTTCAGGCCGATTCAGACGAAAATGAGCGGTACACTTTTCAACATACTGAACAAATGATTTTTTGCGTTTTGAAAAGTGAATGGTTGATAAAATGATTCGATATTTCATCACAGGCGCAAACGGACAAGTCGGCAGCCAACTTGTCGCCCAATTACAAGGCAAAGCCGAAATCTTGGCGACCACCAGCCAAACCCTTGACATCACAAATGAACATGCCGTTTGGCAAACCGTGCGCGATTTCCGCCCCAACATCATCATCAACGCAGCAGCCTACACAGCCGTGGACAAAGCCGAAAGCGAAAGCGATTTGGCTTTTGCCGTCAATGAGTTGGGCGCGAAACATTTGGCACAAGCCGCCAATGAAATCGGTGCAACCATTTTGCACATTTCCACCGACTATGTCTTTGACGGCAAAGGCGAAACCCCTTACCGCGAAACCGACCCAGTCGCCCCACAAAATGTTTACGGCAAAAGCAAATTGGCTGGCGAAATCGCGGTTCAGGCAGCCTGCCCACGCCACATCATTTTGCGTACCGCATGGGTGTTCAACGAACACGGCAACAATTTTGTCAAAACCATGTTGCGTTTGGGCGCGAGCCGCGACAGTTTGGGCGTGGTTGCCGACCAATTTGGCGCACCCACTTACGCAGGCGACATCGCGGCAGCCTTAATTCAAATTGCCGAAAAAATCGTTTCGGGACAATCACATCAATTTGGCGTGTACCATTTTTCAGGCAGCCCTTATGTATCGTGGCACGATTTTGCCAGCGAGATTTTCGCGCAAGCCCACGCGCAAAATGTGTTGGCGCAAATCCCTGTTTTAAATGCGATTACAACTGCGGATTACCCCACGCCAGCGTCTCGCCCAGCCAATTCACGTTTGGATTGTGGCAAAATTCAGGCGAATTTTGGGATTGTGCCTAGCGATTGGCGTAAGGCATTGTTGAATTTGAAAGATTATGTTTGAATGATTTTTCAGGCAGCCTGAACAACCTTTTTCATGAAAGTGAGAACAATGTCGGCATTACTGGAATTGATTATGGGCTAAATGGAACTGTTACAAGCGATTTTTGATAGCAAAAAACAAATCAAACACGATTTACGCCTCAAAGGTAAGCTTTCCAAAGATTCAAAAATCATCTTATTGATATGGTTGTTTGCCATTTTATTTTTGGGATTTGTTGTTTGGTTTGATATGGTTTTGATGAATTCATAATCGGTTTTCAGGCAGCCTGAAACCTTATTTTGCGGATTACAATCATGTATTTAGCAATTATTTTGATGATTTTAGTGGTCTTATTGGGCATTTCTTTGTTAAAAATGGCGCAGTTTGAGCGTCGGTTCAGGCAAAAAGCGTTGGCAAATTTGGGCGACAAACCTGCGACAATCAAAAATATCCAATTGGAAATCAAACGACTGCGACAAAATGGCGACCAAGATGTTTATGGATTTTACCGCACGATTTGGATTTTGACGGGAGGGATGGCTGTGATGGTGCTTTTGGCATGGATTGCATTATTTCAGGCAGCCTGAAAAAAAATATTTTTTGAAAATAAAGGTTTAAAAACATGAACATTATTGACACATCTCTCCCCGATGTAAAATTATTAGAACCCAAAGTGTTTGGCGATGAACACGGCTTTTTTATGGAAACCTTCCGCGATAATTGGTTTCGTGAACACATTGCCAACCGCGTTTTTGTGCAAGAAAACCATTCCAAATCCAGCAAAAACGTCTTGCAAGGCATTGTTGAATTTGAAAGATTATGTTTGAATGATTTTTCAGGCAGCCTGTAAATGTCATAATGAAGGATATGATGATGTTTTATCTATGGAAAAATAAATTGGGCTTTCATTTACCAGATAGCTACGAAGAATTTTTATCGTGTGTAAAAGAAGAAGATGGGCTTGATTATTATGATGATTTTGGCAATGGTGGTTATTTCTATGGCTATAAAAATCTGTTGGAGCGCAATGCGACTTATGATGTGCAAAAAAATGCCCCTGACTATTTTTTAATTGGTCAAGATGGCGATTTGGGCTTTTTTATTCACAAAAAAGGTTACGATGATGCCATTTACGCTTTGGATTTAGGGGCATTAGGTTCAGCAAAAATGCACCATATAGCTGATAATATGGCAGATTTATTAACAAAAATCCTTTCTAATGAAGATGAAAACTGGGATTTGTTTGATGATGAAGATTGATTTTCAGGCAGCCTGAAAATATTATTTAATTTAAGATATTGAAAATATGAACATTATTGAAACATCTATCCCCGATGTCAAATTATTGGAACCCAAAGTGTTTGGCGATGAACGCGGCTTTTTTATGGAAACCTTCCGCGATAATTGGTTTCGTGAACACGTTGCCGACCGCGTTTTTGTGCAAGAAAACCATTCCAAATCCAGCAAAAACGTCTTGCGCGGCTTGCATTATCAACTGGAACACACACAAGGCAAATTGGTGCGCGTGGTGGCTGGCAGCGTGTTTGATGTGGCGGTGGATTTGCGCCGCTCATCGCCCACTTTTGGCAAATGGTTTGGC
>NZ_JAUNEC010000079.1 GCF_030525755.1 Alysiella sp. | reverse complement strand
TAAGTCCATCAACATGATGTGGCTCATGACCAATATTGATTTCAACAGCTTTGCCAAATTGTTGATGAACACACCCAAGTATGTGTAACAGGCTACCTGAAGCCTTCAGGTAGCCTGTCTATCTTGATAGATGACCGTTGCAAATTATGGTGAATTAAAATAGAAACTACTCACTAATGCATCCATAAGACTGCCCATTTCAGACAACACTTTTCGCAGATGTTTTTTAATATTCTCCCACGCTTTTTCAATCGGATTAAGTTCAGGCAAATAAGGCGCAAGGCTAGGATTTGATGCCCCTCTTTTGCTGCAATCTCAGCTAAAACAGACATCCGATGAAAGGCATTATCCAGCACAATAACAGATGGTCCAGTTAATTCAGGCAGCCATACGCTTTCGTACAGCCGAAATGTGCTGCAATTTGATACAGGTAGGCATCAGGGTGTGCTTTAACATATTCTATGAGCAGGTTTTTATCTACTTTGGTTGCATTGCCGCCTTTGATTTGATGTTCAAATGAACCCGTTTGCTCATAACGTTTTCTCCAACTGAGAAATGTTTTTAGGTCAATGTTGTATGCTTTGCAGACTTCATTGGCATTTTTGTATGTCTGATAATATTTGGTATGCTTTTTTCTCGTAATGCTATTAAGTATGACATTTTAGACTCAAAATGTGGGGTAGCTTGGGACTTTTTATTTTAACACACTATACTTAACCAATTTGCAAAGCGCGTATATGGCAGGGCGTTACGCCGAAATGGTTGCCGCCAAAGACACGCACCCCTATTGGCAATATGTGGCGATTAACGACAAACGCACACGCGAAACCCATCGTAAATTGCATGGTCGCGTGTATGCCGCCGATGACGCGGTTTGGGGCAGCCTGTATCCGCCATTGGATTACCGTTGCCGTTGCCGTTGTCGCGTCCGCCCCTTGTCGCGTGAACGAGGCGAAAAGCAGGTTTTGCCCAGCCCAAAATTGGAAACACAAATTGTGGACATTGGGATAAATCAGCATACAGGCGAGCAGCGTTACGCGGCACGCACGGGCTTCAGGTTGCCTGACAACACCTTTGTTGCACCCAACGCAGGATTTAACGCCAATCAAGGGCTGACGTTTTTACAACGCACCGCCCGAACAGCGATTGAAAAAGCGCAAAACGCACCGCCTGAATTGGCGCGTGTGGCGGTCAAAGAAATGATGTCGCAGGAAAAATTCCGCAATGCCTTAACTTTGGCGCAGTTGGTTTGGGTGGCAGAATTATTGGGATTGACACCATGATTAAAATCAGTGTGGACAGCAGCAATTTGGAACGCGGTTTATCGCAACTCTTGCAAAACGTACAAAACCGCCGCCCAATGATGGCAGGTGTAGCAGCAGAATTGCTGTCTATGGCAGAAGATAACTTTGAAAATGAAAGCTGGGGCGGTCAAAAGTGGAAAGACAGCAAACGCGCCAAAAACGAAGGTGGCAAAACGCTGCAAAAGTCGGGGCAGCTTGCCAGCGCGCCCCTATTTACCGATTAACGGTTCAGGCAATGTACAAAGTGGTGGCGAAAAACAGATTTTGGATATTGTGAAAGATGCCCTTGCCCGTGGCATATAAATCAAAAAAAGCGGACGTTTTTGTTGTCCGCTTTTGTTTCACATTGTGCAATGCTGTTTCAGTTTGCTTATCCCACTTTGTTTTGTTTTATCCCACTTTTTCCCATTTATCTTGCTGGGTGGTGGGGATTTATATTAAATGGGTTCAAGCATGTTTTACACAAAATTTACACGCTATTTTAATTACCCACGCTGCCACAATTTCATCGCCGACCGCGCCATGCTGTCCAAAGCCCAACCAATCATGCCAATCAACACAATCGCCGCCATCAGTTCGGCATACGCCAAACGGTCGCGCGTGTCCAAAATGAAATAGCCCAAACCTTCGTTCACGCCCAACATTTCGCACGGCACGAGTACCACCCACACAATGCCAATCGCCAAACGCAGCCCGTTCAAAATGTCGCCCAACACAGCAGGCAACATGATTTTCAACAACATTTCCGATTGGGTCGCGCTCAATGAACGCCCCAATTCCAGCCATTGTGGGTTGATGTTTTTCACGCCTGCCGCCGTGTTCAAAATAATCGCCCACAC
>NZ_JAUNEC010000034.1 GCF_030525755.1 Alysiella sp. | reverse complement strand
TTTTATTTGCAGCAACATAATCAAAATAAGCAAACAGAACATTTCGATGGTATTGGAATATTAAGCAAGTTAGGTTATCAAATTGATCCTCTGTTTATTCCACTTTAAACTCGGGCAAAGGTCAATTGCTGTAATTTGCCTAAAGAGGGCGTTGTACCCCAATTTCTGTATTCATGTAGTCGACCTAAATGCGGTAAAGCATATTGTGCCAAGTGTATGGGCAATGGTTTCATCGTCATGTATGGTGTGGTGTACAAAGTGTCTTGTGGGGCATAGTTTGGGTTTTTCAGGCAGCCTACTCTTTCATCAATGTTTAAGATACATCACGAAAATCAAAAAACTAAAATAGCCCTGTTTGTCACATTCATCACATGAGAAATAAAATACAGTCCAAAATTAAAATCATCAATAATTTATATTAAGTCAAAAAACAAGAAAAACAACGCACTTTTAAACAAGCTGCCTAAAAACTTTTAAAAGAAAAGCAACGATGCAAAATACCGAATACGATTTTGATGACATGGAACATCATGACACCAATCCACAAAACCTTGAATTAACCGTACCAAACGATTTGGCAGGTTCTCGTCTGGACGCGGCATTGGCAAAATTGTTGCCTGATTACTCGCGCAGTCGCATAGCTGCTTGGATAAAAGACGGTTTTGTCTTGTGCAATGGCAAAATCGCTACGCCCAAAGACAAACTCATCGGTGGCGAGATTTTACAAGTACAAATTCAGCAAAGCGATGAAAATCAAGCCTTTGAACCCGAAACCATGGATTTGGACATCGTGTTTGAAGACGACACTGTGCTGGTGTTGAACAAACCTGCTGGCTTGGTGGTACACCCTGCTGCGGGTAACTGGACAGGCACGCTGCTCAACGGCTTGCTCGCGCATTGCCCCGAATTGGCGCAAGTGCCACGCGCGGGCATTGTGCATCGTTTGGACAAAGACACCAGTGGCTTGATGGTGGTGGCAAAAACGTTGCCTGCACAACTGCATTTGGTCAATCAACTGCAAAATCGCACGGTCAAGCGGATTTATCGCGCGGTGGCAGATGGCGTGGTGCCGTTTGATGGCAAAATTGAAACGCTGATTGGGCGCGACCCACACAATCGCCTGAAAATGGCTGTCGTGAAATTTGGCGGCAAAGAGGCAATTACCCACGTTAAAGTGCTGGAACGCTACCACGCCCACAGTTACATTGAATGCGAACTGGAAACGGGGCGCACCCACCAAATTCGCGTTCACATGAAAGAGGCGCGACACCCTTTGGCTGGCGACCCTGTTTATGGCAATCCGCGTCATGTTTGTTCGCAACCTGTGAAAGATGTGGTAAAAGGTTTGGCGCGTCAGGCTTTGCACGCCTATCGTTTGCGCTTTATCCACCCCAAATCGGGCGAAGAAGTGGCATTTGAAACGCCCATTCCTGCCGATATGTACCATTTGTTGTCGGTGTTGCGCTTGGAAAGCGGCTTGCATTCATCGTTGAGCCACGAAGTAGAATGGCAAAACCAATTTGAAGACGATGAAGACGATTGGAACGAAGACGATTACGATGTACAAGTGGTTTATGTGAAAGATTGAATTGGGTTTTCAGGCAGCCTCTTGCATTCGAGGCTACCTGAAAAAACATCAATCTCCCCTGATTGTTGGAAACTGGAGCAGACCTGCAAAGTTCTGAAATTTCATACCGAGTGGGCCAGATACTTGGTTCCAACCTACGAAGAACTTGCAAATCTGGTGTTTAGAATGAAGGCAATTTGACAGTGGAGGTCACGCAACATCCCCATACCCACGCTTTGGGTTCACAACATGAAATAGTTTACCTTGCAATTAGAGAAACCATTAAAGCATAAATACTCACCTACACCAACTGAAACCTTTGTAAAACTCAGTTCACAGGAGCAAATTTCATATCTGCCTCGTTTTTATTTATAGGAAATTTCATTTTTACCAATCAATTAAAAAAGGTGAATATGAAATTCATCACTACATCAGTTTTATGGTCAATTCATTTAAAAATGGTACAAGTGTAGGGTTCAACTTGTTGCGCCATTTTTCTAATCAAACAGGGATTGGGTTTACCATAAACATAAAATGGGTTTTCAAAGGTTTCAGGCAGTCGTTTGACATCATCATACTCACTCAATAAATAAGTTAAACTCATTTAAAAACAATCATCAGGCACACGCACCCAGCCTTCCATAATCACACGCGCCGAACGGCTCATCACGGCTTTGGTTGCCGTCCATTCGCCATTGGGCTGTTGCGCCACAGCCGCGCCCACGCGCAAAGTGCCAGATGGGTGTCCGAAACGCACCGCCTCGCGCTCGCCACCGCCAGCCGCCAAATTGACCAAAGTATTCGGCACGGCGGCGGCTGTCGCAATCGCCACCGAAGCCGTTCCCATCATCGCGTGGTGCAATTTGCCCATAGAAAATGCGCGCACCAGCAAATCAATTTCTTGTTTTTCCACCATTTTTCCGCTTGATGCGGTGTAGCTTTGCGCTGGCGCAACAAAGGCGACTTTGGGCGTGTGTTGGCGCGTTTGGGCTTCGTCCAGATTGGCAATCAAGCCCATTTTCAATGCGCCATACGCGCGGATTTTTTCAAAAAACGCCAATTTTTCAGGGTCGCCATTGATGTCGGCTTGCAATTCTGTGCCTGTGTAGCCGATGTCTGCCGCGTTCACAAACACGGTGGGAATGCCCGAATTGATGAGCGTGGCAGGGATTTGTCCAATGTCGGGAATATCCAATAAATCAACAACATTGCCTGTGGGGAACATGGCACCTTCGCCATCGGCAGGGTCTAAAAATTCAATCACGACTTCGGCGGCTGGAAAAGTTACGCCGTCCAATTCAAAATCGCCTGTTTCCAACACTTCGCCATTTTGAATGGGAACGTGGGCGATGATGGTTTTGCCGATGTTTTTTTGCCAAATGCGGACGGTGCAAATGCCGTTTTCGGGGATTTTTTCTTTATCCACAATGCCTTGTGCAATGGCAAACGCGCCCACTGCTGCCGTCATGTTGCCGCAATTTCCGCTCCAATCCACAAAGGGTTTGTCAATGGCAACTTGCCCGAATAAATAGTCCACATCGTGTTCAGGCTGCGTGGATTTGCTTAAAATCAAGGCTTTGCTGGTGGACGAGCTGGCATTGCCCAAGCCGTCAATTTGTTGTTTGTAGGGGTCGGGGCTGCCCAGTACGCGCAAGAGCAATTTGTCGCGTGCCTCGCCTGCGCTTTGGGCGCGTTCGGGCAAATCGCTTAATTTGAAAATCACGCCTTTGGACGTGCCACCGCGAACGTAAACGGCTGGAATTTTGATTTGTGGCATGGTTCTTCTCTCCATTTTGTTGAACAACAAGTGTTTTTCTTATTTACAATCTTTTATTTATTTTAACGTAGATTAAATGATAATGCCAATCCCACAACATTGCGATTTATTCAGGCAGCCATCTTTCCAATTTGCCCAATTAAAATAATACTGTGCCAAACGTATAGCCCCCGAAATCCGCCTGTAAAAGCACGTAGCAAGATTGGCGCGATGTGATTTTTCAGGCAGCCTGCGAATTTGGCAAACCCTTTGCACCACCACACATTGAACGTTGGTGCAATGGCTAGCAAGTTCACACCCATTTTTGGCTTATTTCAAATACGCGCAATATGACAATTCGGCAGTGATTTTATCAGTTTTGCTCAACCTCAACCGTTTGACGGTATCATTAGATTGGTATGCCTATCACACCAACAGTTCGGTTTACAGTTTAACAGATTATCATCAATATATTGATTTATTGTATAAAAATGATTTTAACATTTAGCATGGCGATAACGATGAATATGCTAGTTATCCGCAACTCGCTACGCTGCCTGAAAACGCCTTGAATTTGCGCAACCCAAAGGATTTTTCTGCATCGGCAAACACCTTACACGTGATGATTTGGCAGATACCAATTGCGTGGCATTTGTGGTAGATATTGTGTTGCGGTTATTACCTTTGTACCTGAAGATTCACACATATAGTAAATTAAAATAAGAAATCTGCTTTGTTGCCCGCGCCCTTATGTACTATTTGTACACAGCGGGCGTGGTCGCCTTGCATCTTTCTTATTTTACTTCACTATAAAATAAAGCGCATACAAGACAAAATTAATTATTTGTTTGAAATGATTTGTCAATTTAATAAGATAAAGGCTGCCTGAAAGATTTTCAGGCAGCCTTTATTTGCGGTGAAAACAGATGTTATGCCTGTTTTTTATTCATTTTGAGAAGCCATAGATTGATGATAATGGTTTTCTATCGTCTAATCATGTGAACATGGTTTCTTACTTCAAAGCAAATTCAAATCGGTTACACGTTCAAAAATATGCGTTGATTCCCTACCCTCTTCCCACAATTTAATTCTCAAACGCAAATCGTTTACTGATTCAGCTTGTCGCAATGCTTCTTCATAAGTAATTTGGTCTTCAGTATAAAGACGGAATAAATTTTGGTCAAAAGTTTGCATGCCTTCATTTTCTGAACGTGCCATGAGATTCATCATTTCCATGAGCTCCCCTTTAAACATATGGTCTTGCATCGCAGGTGAATTAATCAATAAATCTACAATCGCTGTACGACCACCTTGTTTTAAACGTGCCAAACGCTGACCAATAATGCCTACCGTATTTAATGCCAAATCCATCAACACTTGCTGATGTCGCTCTTCTGGATAGAAGTTCATAATCCGTTCAACGGTTTGTACGGCATTGTTGGCGTGAATGGTAAAAATACACAGATGACCCGTTTGTGCCAGTTGCAGAGCATATTCCATTGTGTGTTCATTACGCACCTCGCCCACACAGACTACATCAGGGGCTTGACGCATGGCCGATTGCACCGCCATAGACCAAGAAGTGGTGTCAATCCCCAATTCTCGTTGGGTAAAAATGGATTTAATTGGTTTATGTAAATATTCTACGGGGTCTTCAATAGTAACAATGTGTCCCGCAGCGTGTTTGTTACGCCAATCCAACATCGCAGCCATAGAAGTGGATTTACCCGAACCCGTTGCCCCTGCCAAAATCAATAAACCGCGTGGTTGCATTGCCAAATCTTTTAAACCTTGTGGCAATTTCAAATCATCAATGGTTAAAATTTTGGTGGTAATGCGCCGCCAAACCATACCCATACGACCTTGCTCATGATATGCATTCACACGGAAACGAATACCTCCTGATGAGGAAACCGAATAATTTAACTCCAACTCTTGCTCAAAACGCACACGCTGTTCAGACGACATGGTGGAATGCACCAAAATTTGCGTTTCTTGTGCCGTTAGAGGCTTCAAGGGAACAGGCGTTAATTCACCATTGATTTTAAATGAGGGTGGAAAACCTGCGCTGATAAAAATATCCGATGCATTGCGTTTTTCGCTCTCTGCTGCCATTTTTTCCAATAAGGGATGCAAACCCATTTTTGATGAGGCTACTGGTTTTTCGGTTTGCTCATCATGGGAAACAGAAGCGTTAGGCTTATCTTGATGATGGGTAACTTGGTAATTTTGCACAAAACTTTCTAATAAATGTGCCACATTTTCTTTACGTTCATTTGGTTGTTCTGACACAACATCCTCCCAGACTGTTTCAGATTAAGCTATTAATTTAAATTAAAAATAATCCAAAATCAAGTAATCAAATCAGGATTTTGTGCTTTGGCACGCGCCGCTTCCAAAGACACCACATTGCGACGTACCAAGTCTTGCAAACATTGGTCAAGCGTTTGCATGCCATAGTTTTGACCCGTTTGAATAGATGAATTCATTTGGGCAATTTTGTTTTCACGAATCAGGTTACGAATAGCAGGTGTAGAAACCATGATTTCATGTGCCGCAACACGACCTTTACCGTCTTTGGTTTTCATCAAAGTTTGGGCAATTACGGCACGCAATGATTCTGATAACATGGAGCGCACCATCTCTTTCTCGGCAGCTGGGAACACGTCAATGATACGGTCAATGGTTTTAGAAGCTGATGTGGTATGCAATGTACCGAATACCAAGTGCCCTGTTTCAGCAGCGGTTAATGCCAAACCAATGGTTTCTGGGTCACGCATCTCGCCCACCAAAATAATATCTGGGTCTTCACGCAAAGCCGATTTAAGGGCATTAGCAAAACTGTGTGTATGCTCATGCAGTTCACGCTGATTGACCAAGCATTTTTTAGATTGATGCACAAACTCAATCGGGTCTTCAATCGTCAAAATATGACCTGCATGGTTGTCATTGATGTAGTCAATCATCGCTGCCAAAGTGGTGGATTTACCTGAACCCGTAGGTCCCGTTACCAACACCAAACCGCGCGGATTATTGGCGATTTTCTGGAAAATTTTAGGTGCTTTCAATTCTTCCAAAGTCAAAACTTTGCTTGGAATAGTTCGCAACACCGCCGCAGGTCCACGATTGGTATTAAATGCATTCACACGGAAACGCGCTACATTGGGCAACTCAAAAGAAAAGTCGGTTTCCAAATTTTGTTGGTAATTTTTGCGCTGTAAATCGTTCATGATGGAACTAATCATATTACCCACATCTTCTGCGCTCATTTCAGGCAAGTTAATGCGGCGCACATCGCCATGTACACGAATCATAGGTGGCAAACCTGCCGACAAATGTAAGTCTGATGCTTTGTTTTTCACGCCGAACGCCAACAGGTCGGTAATTTGCATACTCATAAAAAGACCTTTTTTATAAAAATGGGGAAATAAATTCTATTGTAAAGAAAATTGGGGATTTTGATAAGACAAAAAGCATATTTTGTGCAATTAGGCTGCCTGAAAGTGTTGCCATCGTGAATCATGACAACATTTACCTTTTACCTATATTTTCAGGCAACCTGAAATCGGCAAAATAGGGGAAGATTGTGTTTCGCCCAATTTGTCCAGTTGCACGGCAAAATTGCCCATACCCGATAAGATTTGCGTTAAGCTCACTGCGGTGACAATGTGGCGAATGTTTTGTGCTGATTCGGGGAAGTCGGTTTGACCAACAAATCATGGTCATTTTTTCAAAAAAGTAATTGTTGCATCAAATAGTTCAGATAATATCCAGCCGCCGCCGATTATGGCGAACAAAAAGCAAATATGGAGAAAAATCTGCACTTTTTTATTGTAATAAATATTGTCAAGCCATTCATTGTACTCACATTGTTTGCGTAGGCTGCGATTCATGCTTTGCATCCATTTATTATGTGCATTTTGAAAATGGTTTTTCTGGATTTTTGTGATGATTTGGCTTGCTGTTCTAACTTCATTCATAAAATTGATTTCCCATAAAAAACAAAATGGTACTCATAAGAAAGGGAGATATAAAATCCCCCCTAAGGATAAAGTTCAGGCAGCCTGAAAAAATATCAATGCACGTTAGGCACTTCGCCCAAAACCGCCAGCACATTTTGCCATTGCAAATGGCGAGCAAAGTTGGCGGCGGTGTAGCCTTCATCGGTTTGCGCTGTGGGGTCTGCGCCATGTTCCAGCAATAACTCAATCAAAGGCGCATTGCCCGCAATCGCTTCCGTGTGCAATAAGGTGTAGCCGCGTTCATTGGATTGGGTAGGTAAATCAGCGTTTTGTTGCAAATGTTCACGCCATTTTTCTAGCATATTCACACACATTGGGTGTTCTTGCACATTTTCGGGGTGGGCTTCTTGTTCGTAAACCAGCAAGGTTTTGCCTGCTTCGCCAAAATTCAAACCCCATGCTTCATCATGTTCGGTGCGTTCTGCTTCGTCCATCTGCACACGGGCTGCCTGAATGGTAAAACCGCCATACACCACATCTTGACACAAAAACATCCAATCGCTAATTGCCTCCACAGGCAGTCCTTCAATCCGCTCGCCTTCACTAACGATGGTTAATTCGTGTGGCTCATTCACCAAAGTGCCACTGATGTGGATACCATCAAAATCAATTTCATTCAACCACATATGCTCGGTGCGGATTTCACCGTCCACTTCTTGCATAAAGGGCGCTTTGACCATCGCAAAATCCAAAGCAGGAATAATGCGGCGGTATTCCCAATACAGTTCACGCCAAAAATATTTGAACGTGGCACGCGCATGGGCATAAGCCTGTTCTAAATCATCATTTGCGTCAAGCCAAACAATGCCATCTTGCTGATTAAACATGATTTTCTCCCTAAATTAAGTTTTAGGCTGCCTTTGGGTCAGTTATTAAATTTAAAGAGAAAGGCAGCCTGAAAAGATTTACGCGATTTGCGTTTGGTGTTCATCGCCCACGCGCTCGCGGATTTTGCCCAAACGGTACACCGTTTCGCCTTGTTCCGCCAAGAATTTTTCCGCTTTGTCCGCATTTTCGGGCGACACAATCACCACCATGCCCACGCCGCAGTTGAACGTGCGGTACATTTCCGCCATTTCCACATTGCCGCCTTGTTGCAACCATTGGAATAATTTGGGCAATTCCCACGATTGCGCGTCAATTTGCGCCACGCAGTTTTCAGGCAGCACGCGCGGTACATTTTCGGTAATGCCACCGCCTGTGATGTGTGCCATGCCTTTGATTTCAAATTCTTTTAATGCCGCCAAAATCGGTTTCACATACAAACGGGTTGGCGCAATAATCGCTTGACGCAAAGTTTTGTCGCCATCAAAAGGTGCGTCCAAATCGGGATTGTCGCGCGCCAAAATTTTGCGAACCAGCGAATAGCCGTTGGAATGCACCCCATTGCTCGCCAAGCCCAAAACCACATCGCCTGCTTTGATGTTGCGCCCGTTGATGATTTGCGATTTTTCTACCACGCCCACCGCAAAACCTGCCAAATCGTATTCGCCGTCTGGGTACATGCTGGGCATTTCTGCCGTTTCGCCGCCGATTAGGGCGCAGCCTGATTCTTCGCAGCCTTGCGCGATGCCTTTAATCACATCGGTGGCGCGCGCCACGTCCAATTTGCCACACGCAAAATAATCCAAGAAAAACAAAGGCTCTGCACCTTGAACCAGAATGTCGTTCACGCTCATTGCCACCAAATCAATGCCGACTGTGTCGTGTTTGTCCCATTCAAACGCCAATTTCAGTTTGGTGCCAACGCCATCTGTGCCGCTTACCAATACAGGATTTTGGTATTTTTTGCTGATTTCCACCAATGCGCCAAAGCCGCCCAAATCGCCCAGCACTTCGGGGCGCATGGTGCGTTTGGCAAAGGGTTTGATGTTTTCAACGAGTTGGTCGCCAGCGTCAATGTCCACGCCTGCATCGCGGTAGCTTAAAGATTCTTGGGTCATGGTGTTTTCCAATCGTGTGATAAAAAATGGGTTTCAGGCTGCCTGAAACGAAGTTCAGCATAGCTAAAAAACGCCATTTTACTGGATTTACCCCAAAAAAAACAGCTTGGCGCAGCAAACCCATAATCGGGTACAATTTACGCTGTTTATTTTACAGGATAATTCAAAGTGTTGATTTTTTTTAGATTTTGACGGTGTATTGCATTCTGCCATATCGCGTCCAAATGCACGTTTATTCAGCCAATTACCGCTTTTGGAAACCTTTTTCAGGCAGCCTGAATGGAAAAATGTGCAATTTGTGATTTCATCAACATGGCGTTTGGGGCGCGATTTGGACGATTTGCGCCGCCCATTTTCTCCCGATTTTCATGCGCGGATTATTGGTGTAACCCCCGATTTACCCCGTTCAGGCAGCCTGAATGGTCATCGTGAACGCGAAATTTTACAATGGTTGCGTGATTTTGAGTGTGAACACGCCGCGTGGGCAGCATTGGACGATTTGCCCAGCTATTTTGATAAACACATGGCGCATTTATTTTTATGTACCAGTTCAACAGGTTTGATGGAACATGATTTGCCGCATTTGGCGGTGCATTTACAAGAAAATGGTTTTCAGGCTGCCTGAAAATAAATGGATTGTACTGAATGTCCAATAATTTGTGTATGGCAAATGCGGTTTAACCGATAATCAGAACCGCATTGTTGCCACCAAAGGCGAAAGATGAACTGGCAACAATGCGTTTTTCAGTTTGCCATTTGCTTGTTTTATCGGTTAAATGAATTTCAGGCAGCTTGTTATCGCGTATGCCGTCCCAAATTTGAGGGGGTAAACGTGCCTGTGGATTATGATGCGAACTGGCTACTCCCCAAGCGAATGCGGCTTCAATCGCACCTGCTGCACCAAGTGTATGACCTGTAAGCGGTTTGGTGGACGTACACGGTGTTTGCGTACCGAAAACTTGGGCAACCGCAATGCTTTCCATGCTGTCATTGTGTACTGTGCCTGTGCCATGTAAATTAATCCAAGCAATGTCTTGTGCTTGTAAATCGGCTTGTGTTAAGGCTGCCTGAAAAGCCTGTATCGCACCCAAACCGTCAGGACGTGGCGTAGACATATGATGGGCATCGCTGCTGCTGCCGTAAGCCAAAAGTTGTAAAGCATGGGCATCAAAATCGGCATCACGTGTCATGATGAAAACAGCTGCCGCTTCGCCAATATTGATGCCGTTGCGATTGACCGAAAAGGGATTGCTCAATTCATTGGACAATACTTCTAACGCCGCAAAACCATTGATGGTTAAAGGCGATAAAGTGTCCACACCACCACAAATCACCGCATCACACAAACCTGCACGCAATAGGCGAGCGGCACTGATTAAAGCACGTGCCCCCGATGTACAAGCAGTGGAAACCACATAACACAAATTGCTTAAACCATAGACTTCTGCCACAAAATCAGCAGGTGCAGACAACACATTCTGTGCTTGATTAAACGATAAGTGCGCCCAATCCACGCCGTTTGCTGCCTGTTGATACATTGGTATGTTTTCATCTACACCGCTGGTTGATGTCCCCAAAACCACCGCAATGCGATGTGCGCCATAACGTTGCTTGGCTACCTGAATCTGTGCTTCCATTTGTGCCAGAGCGTGCCACAGTAATTGATTGGTGCGACTTTTATGGTGTTCAGGCAGCCCTTCTTCTGGAAAAGAACGCAAGGTTTCATTGACTTTGCCAAAAGCCAATTTTTTTCCTTTAATCATTTGATTATCAAAAGTTAAAGGAGAGTGTACAGGCGGGTCAAGCAAGGCAGTTATGTGTTGTGTCAAGCCGCTGCCCAGTGCACTTGTAAGTGCAGGCGTAGAAAGGTAAACGGGGATAGGTGTTTTCATGTGCTATTCTTCTATCGGGCGAATCAACCAACGGTTTTGATTGGGAAAAACATAAATCACGCCATTTGCATGGTCTTGGCTGTACCACATCACATCTTGTTGCAATAAAGTGCTTATCCCCTGATTTTTTGTACCCAGACGCTGAATATCGGCATAATCCACAAAACCAAATTGTTGTGCCACCGCCAAAAACAAACGCCGTGCTTCGCCGTTAGGGGGCAAAAAACCATCGTTGTGCCATTTACCTTGTGGCGACACAATTTGTCGTGAGACGGGCGAACCCAAAACATCGGTTTGCACAAAACGCAAACAATATTGTTGTGCAGTTTCCATAGTGCAGTCTTTACTTTGAAATGGCTCAACTGCCAATAAAGTGGTTTGTAATACATTGCTTGCTGAATCAATTTGGGCTGCCTGAAACCAACGTGTTGCTGGTATTTTGTCCTTAAACACCCATTTTTCAGGCAGCCTACCTGAAAATGAGCAAGCCGATAACCCAACAATCGCCAGATATAGACCTAATCGGAACATCATTCGTTTTTCCATTTTCAATACAGGTTTTCAATACGGCTCATACTCAAACCAATTGTTCACCCCAATGTAGTTTCTGCCGCAAGGTTTTGTAATATTGGTAATCGGTAGGGTGCAGAATCCGCAAAGTATTGCGATAGCGATTGATGGTTAATACGTCCATGCTTTGAATGTCCACAAAAGATTGTCCATCATAATGAACACGTGCATCGCCTGATTTGGTAATCAAAATTTTGATTTCGCAACTGTCTGAAATCACAATCGGACGATTGGTCATGGATTGGGGACAAATGGGCACCAAAGTAAATGCACGCAATGCGGTTTGTAAAATGGGACCACCTGCCGCCAAAGAATAAGCGGTTGAACCCGTTGGTGTAGAGACAATCAAGCCATCAGAACGTTGGGTATACACAAATTCGCCATTGATGAATACTTCAAATTCAATCATTTGCCCTGTACCACCGCGTGAAAGCACCACATCATTCAATGCCAAACCCTGATAGATACCTTCACCATTACGCGATACTTTGGTCTCCAAAACAATGCATTCATCAGCAAGGTATTTGCCTGTAAACATGCCTTTAAGTTCGCTGACCATTTGTTCACGGGTAACTTGGGTTAAAAAACCCAAATGCCCCTGATTGACACCAATGAGCGGCACACGATAAGGTGCAGCTTTACGCGCGGCAGATAAAAATGTGCCATCACCACCCAAAACCACAATTAAATCGCAACTTCGCCCCAAATCCGTTACCACCTCACATGCTGCTTGGTCGGCTTCGCTAACCAAGCCTTCGGCAACATAACTGCGGTCAAGATACACTTTCAAATCTTCACTCAATAGAAAATAAATCAATTCATGAATAACAGGGGCGATGTTTAAAGTATTAGGGCGCGTTAAAATACCGATGTGTTTGAATTGGCTGAACATGATTTTGCTCCGTTTTCAGGCTGCCTGAAATCATTTTTCACGCAGTTGGTGTTTGACGGTACGCAAAACTGCGTCCAAATTGTGCGCCAACACCTCTTGCACCACTTGTGGTGTTTCTTCATTGAATTGAATTTGCAATTCATAAGACAGCATGGCAAGTTTTTTTTGCAAGACTTGGCGTACCATACCTGCCACCGCATTGGTTAAGTGTGGCGTAAGTTTATCGCGCAAACCATTGATTAATTCCTGCTCCGAAAGGATTTTCACGCGACGCGTGGCAGGCAAATCGGGTAAACCATAAACGTGTACCGCAAACTCGGGCAAACGGTTTTCAGGCAGCCTTTCTGTGTGTTCAGATACAGACAGATTGGCTTTTTCACAATTGAAAATCAAAGTTTTTTCAGGTTTCAGCTCCTGACGGCGGCGTTCAAATTGCAAAGCAGATTGGGCTTGTAACCAATCTTCTTGAATCAATATGCCCACATCATCTTCATCAATTGCCTGATTTTGATTGTGTTGTGTTTCGCATTCACGCAAATATTGACGATAGGCTTCATCTAATTCTGCATCGCCAAATTGCTTTTCTACCCTTTGCACAGAAACGGTTTGATTCTGTGTGATACTTGTAACGATATGGTTACTGGTGGTTTCTTCCACATTTTGCACACGCTGTTCACGCAAACGTTGTAAATCCTGCGCCCAATTTTCAGAAACATCATCGTTTGTTTTTTGTTCAGTCAGTGTAAAAATCATTGGTGAATTGCCCAAATTATCCATTTTTAAATTATCCATTGAACGTTTGCCACAGGGCTTTTAAAATGTATCTTTTTCAATAAAGACCATCATCATGCAAGATTGGGAAAAACGGCTTGACCATTTAGAAGCCTGCAACGACATACTTACCATGCAAAACCGCGTATTGGCGACTGCCATCAAAGGCTTATTACGCGCCTTGCCACAAGAAATCATGCAAGAGGCAGTAGAATCCATTCAGGCAGCCTTTGAAGACGAAATCGCTGAATTAGGTTACACTCATGAACACCATGCCGATTTGTTTCAAGATGTGGCATACGAATTTTTCCGTGATAAAAACTGAAACATTCAGCCTGCCTAAAAACCGTGCAGTTTACCGTATTTTGCCCCTTTTTGACTACATTAACCAACCATGAATACCCCTGTTTATCTTTATACCGATGGTGCGTGCAAAGGCAATCCTGGTCCTGGTGGCTGGGGTGTGTTATTGCGTTATGGCACACACGAAAAAACGCTTTACGGTGGCGAGACCAATACCACCAACAATCGCATGGAATTAAAAGCCGTGATTGAAGGTTTGACAGCACTCAAACGTCCTTGTCGTGTCATCATCTGTACCGATTCACAATATGTAAAAAATGGTATGGAAAAATGGATACATGGTTGGAAAAAAAACGGTTGGAAAACAGCTTCAAAACAACCAGTTAAAAATGAAATATTGTGGCGGCGTTTAGATGAACTGGTTGCGCTACATCAAATTGAATGGCAATGGGTGCGCGGTCATAACGGTCATGCCGAGAATGAACGCGCCGACCAACTTGCCAATCAAGGTGCTGCCCAATACACCACATAAGGTTTTCAGGCAGCCTATTTCCTTATTCAATATTTTGGACTTGTTCCCGCATTTGCTCAATCAAAACCTTCAATTCAACCGAAACTTGCGTGCACTCGCTGGCAATGGATTTACTGCCCAAAGTATTAGCTTCACGGTTTAATTCTTGCATCAAAAAGTCCAAACGCTTGCCCATACCACCTTTTTGCTCGGTAACAATGCGGCGCACTTCGCCAATGTGCATACGCAAACGGTTGAACTCCTCGTCTACATCGGATTTTTGCATGAACAACACAAACTCTTGTTTCAAGCGTTCTTCGTCCACATGAACAATCGCTTCTTGCAAACGGCGACGTGTACGCAACAAATGTGCTTCACGCAACTGGGGGAACAATTCTTCCAACGCACCCACAATCGCTTCCATTAAATCCAAACGTTCCAAAATATGTTGCTGCAATTTCACGCCTTCTCGTTCACGTGAGGCAATAAAATCGCCCAAAGCCTTGTCCAACAAAGTTTCTACTGTGCCAAATAAAATTTCACTGTCTGCCTTGCTGCTGACCAAAACACCAGGAAAACGCAAAACATCAGCCACCGACAATTTCGCCAAGCTGCCGTGTTTTTTGCGCCATTTTTCATTCAGTTCCGCCAATTCAGACACCAGCTGGTGGTTCACATTCAGGCTGCCTGAAACATCTGCCACATCACTCAAAATAATGCGGCATTCCATTTTGCCACGCACAATTTTACTCGCCAATTTTTCGCGCAATGTCCCTTCCAAAACCCGTAAATCATCAGGCATTTTGAACTGCACATCAAAAAAACGGTGATTCAAAGAACGAAGTTCCAAATCAATTCGTTTGCCTGCCACTTCCGCATAAGCATTGGCAAAACCTGTCATACTGCGTACACTCATGTCTTTTTCCTGTATTCCTAAAATATTGGGTTGTTGAAAAAACGTTTTGATGTTATCAGAGAAGCCGAGTGTAAGCAAAAGTTTCGCCTGTTACCTGATTTTTGTACAATGTTTCCTTTCAGGCAGCCTGATTAACCACGAAAGAACATTTTTATGCTCACGTTCAATCCACAAGCTACGCCTACTTGGGACGAACCCATTGATATGCTTTATGCTTGTCATAGCAAAGTTAAACGCTTTTGTGCTCAATTAGAAATGCTCCCAAAGTATTTGGCTGAACACGGCTTAAATCCAGCAGCACGCGATGCCATCACGCAAATTTGTACTTATTTCAACCAAGCCGCACCCTTGCATCATGACGATGAAGAACAGGACTTTTTTCCCACTTTGCTTCATTACGCGCCACAAGCACAAAATCAGGTAGATGAACTCAATCGCCAGCACCAAATTTTGCATGAAAATTGGACAGAACTGCACCAGATATTAAGCCATGTTCTAAATGGCAATTTAAGTCAATGCAATCCCAAAATCATACAAGCTTTTACCCATGCCTATGCCCAACACATGGCGATTGAAGAACCTTTATTTGAATTGGGTCGCCAACACATTCCACTTGCCCAACAGCACGCCATAGGACAAATCATGGCAGCACGTCGCCACCCTACCTTTCAGGCAGCCTGAAAGCCATTTCACGAGATTCAGCAACATCATGAAAAATTTTTTAACCATTGTCTGCATTGCTGCATGGCTGTTCCATTGCCCTGCTTTTGCTGCACCCCAAACCGCTTTCCAACCCGAACAGGCTTTTCAGGCAGCCGCTCTCCTTCCCGATGCAACAAACAGCACACTTCCCGCTGCCCCCAATATTGCCGCTACCGCCTATTGGTTACACGACTTGCAAAGCCATTACACGATTGCCAGCAAAAATGCCCATAGTAAAATTGAACCTGCGTCATTAACCAAATTGATGACCGCCTATTTGAGCTTTCAAGCCCTAAACAATGGTAATATCCATGCCGAGCAACAATTTACTGTTTCCGAAAACGCTTGGCGAACCGAAGGCGCACGCATGTTTTTGGAAAAAGGCAAGAAGGTCAAGGTCAGCGAATTGCTCATGGGTTTGGTGGTTCAATCGGGCAACGATGCCGCCATAACACTTGCCGAAGGCATTTCAGGCAGCGAAACGGCTTTTGTTGCCTTGATGAACCAAGAAGCACAAAAACTGGGTATGCTGAACACCCATTTTGAAAACAGCACAGGTATTTCCAGCCCCAAACACTTGACGACGGTATCTGATTTAGGCATCTTATCCACCGCTCTGATTCGTGACTTCCCTGAATATTATCCACTTTATTCCGAAAAATCATTTACTTACAATGGAATTACCCAATCCAACCGTAATCTGCTTTTGCACCGTGATTCAGAAGTAGACGGTTTAGCCTCAGGCCATACGCCCAGTGCAGGTTACAACCTGATTGCATCAAGCAAACGTGGCGGCAGACGCATTTTAAGCATTGTGGTCGGCACAGCCAGCACAGAAGCGCGTGCCACCGAAAGCAGCAAGTTGCTCAACCATGCCTTACAATACTTTGACACACCCAAAATGTATACAGCCAATCAAAGCATTGCCCAAGTCAAAATTTACAAAGGCGCGGAAAAAACGGTGGACGCAGGTTTTTTACAGGACACTTACTTTACTGTGCCACGTCAGGGAAGCCACATCAAAACCCTTTTTGAAAGCCAACAACCTGTGCTGGCACCAATTCACAAAGGACAAGAACTTGGTACACTCAAATTGATGGCAAACAACCAAATATTGAGTGAACACAAAGTATTTGCCCTTCATGATGTCGCTGAATCAGGCATACTTCGCCGCATTTGGGACAGCATTGTTTTATGGTTCAAACTTTTGTTTGCCGATTAACTTTCAGGCAGCCTCTTGGAGTAGGTGCAAGAAATCAAGGCTGCCTGAAACCTTTATCCTTGTACGCTTCTCTTTTCATGCTTAATAACGGAGTTGTTCTGTGTTACAACAATTTCTCACTTCCCTACCCTTTATGACCAATACTCGCGCGGAATTGGCCATCAGCGCATTCTTACCTATGGTTAAAGCCGCTTTCTTGGTTTCCGTGCCTTTGGCTGTAGCATCATTTTTATGTGGCATGACCATTGCTGTTGGTGTGGCACTGATTCGCATCTCGCCCTCACAATCACCGCTTACCAAAATCCTCAAAGGCTTGGTACATGCCTACGTCTCCATGATACGCGGTACGCCACTTTTGGTACAAATCTCCATTGTTTTCTATGGCTTACCTGCACTCAATATTTTTATTGACCCCATTCCTGCCGCCATCATCGGCTTTTCACTCAATGTTGGCGCATACGGTTCAGAAACCATACGCGCCGCCATTTTGTCTGTGCCAAAAGGACAATGGGAAGCAGGTTTTTCCATCGGCATGCCCTATATGCAAACCTTTCGCCGCATCATCGCCCCACAAGCCTTTCGCGTTGCTGTACCGCCATTGAGCAACGATTTTATTGGCTTATTCAAAAATACTTCTCTAGCATCGGTCGTAACCGTTACCGAGATGTTCCGCGTGGCACAACAATACGCCAACTTATTTTACGACTTTTTGCCCATTTACATTGAAGCAGGCATCATTTATTGGTGTTTTTGTGCCGTTTTATTCGCCATTCAAGCCCGTTTAGAACGCCATTTCAGTCGCCACATTGCCCGATAAGAAAGGAAACAAACACCATGATTGAAATCCGCAACATTCAAAAATCTTTTGGTAGCAACACCATTTTGCGCGGTATTGATTTGGACATACAACAAGGGCAAGTGGTAGTCATACTCGGTCCATCAGGTTCAGGCAAAACCACATTCTTACGCTGCCTAAACGCTTTGGAAACGCCCGAAGCAGGAAAAATCACATTCAGGCAGCCTGCATTCAGTTTGGATTTCGCTCAAAAATACAACAAAAAAGACATTCTCGCCTTACGCCGCAAAACCGCCATGGTGTTCCAGCAATACAATTTGTTCCCACACAAAACCGCGCTGGAAAACATCACCGAAGCCCCCATACACGTTCAAGGCAAAAGCCGTGAAACCGCCGAAGCCGAAGCCCTGCAACTCTTGGAAAAAGTTGGCTTGGCAGATAAAGCCAATTTGTATCCACACCAACTTTCAGGCGGACAACAACAGCGCATCGGCATCGCTCGCGCATTGGCATTACAACCCGAGTTGATGCTGTTTGACGAACCCACTTCCGCATTGGATCCCGAATTGGTACAAGACGTACTCAACATCATGAAGCAACTTGCCCATGAAGGACGCACCATGGTGGTGGTAACACATGAAGTGAAATTCGCTCTGGACGTTGCCGATGTGGTGGTTGTGATGGACGGTGGACACATTGTGGAACAAGGCGCACCTGAAAAACTGTTTAACGCCCCTAAACATGAACGCACTCGCAGTTTTTTAAGTCGCATCAAGCAAGGTTAAGAATAATAAGGCAATATAGTTATTTAAAATAAAAACCGCTCATTAGAATTGCCCATTTCAGGCAGCACTTTTCGCAGATGTTTTTGAATATTCGCCCACGCTGTTTCAATCGGATTAAGCTCTGGTGAATAAGGTGCAAAGGGGGGTTATGCCCCTCTTTTACTGCAATTTTTGTTAAAACAAGCAACCAATGAAAGCGGGCATTATCCAGCACAATAACAGATGGTTCAGTTAATTCAGGCAGCAATACTCATTCAAACATCGTTTACCACTGATTTGTGCCTTAACTG
>NZ_JAUNEC010000033.1 GCF_030525755.1 Alysiella sp. | reverse complement strand
CAGCCTGAAAAGTGGCAATTTCGCTTTTCAGGCTGCCTTTCAGTACACGACAAAATCTTTCAGGCTGTCTGCAACCTGTCCCCTCCCCTGCTGGCGGGGGAGGGTTAGGGTGGGGGTGGCTCTTTGCGTTTCTAACCCCCACCCCAGCCCTCCCCCTTACATAGGGGGAGGGGGGCAGGCTTGTGGCAATATCAAAAAATGTCGTGTACTGTAAGGCTGCCTGAAACACAACCGCAGTGGAGAAAAACAACATGAACAAATATTTGGATAAACTCTACGAACAATTTTCGGGCGTACGCCACACACGCAACGAAGCCGAACGCCACAAATTAAACGAAAAATTGGCAAAGCAAGCGGTGGCATTAAAATTGTTTATCATCATCATGTTTTTTTATTATTTGCTGGTGGACAAATCACGGGGCGACCTATTTTTGATTTTGATGGTGATTTATTTTTTATCATTTGAAAACAATAATTTAAATAATACCCCAACCCACTTAACTTGGGCAGAACGCTGGCAAAATTGGAAAAACAGCATACGCATTGCCAATGGGATTTTGTTGCTGGCGGTGCTGGTGATTAATGTGATTTTGTTTGCGCTGTTGCCGTTTGGTGAACACAATTGGCGTTTACCTGTTGTGACAACATTGATTTTTTGGTTGTTTGGCGCAATTTTATTAAACGCTTACTATTTCATTAATATACTGATTATTCGGAAATATTTGAAACAGGAACACACCCAATCCTCCGCTTATGGTGCGTAATGAGGGTTTTCGTGAAATCACGATAATTTTGATTACAGAGTGTCCACTTTGCACCAAATTTAAAGCAATTTCAATTATTTTTTGTGGTGGGTCATGCATCCTACACAAAATGTTTCAGGTAGCCTGAAAGCGTTGTAAAACCAATAATTTTAACCACGACTATCTATATTGATTTGATAAACCTTAAACAAACAAGCTGCCTGAAAGTTTCAGGCAGCTTGTTTGTATTGTATGAATGAAAAATCAAATGTCTTTTAAACGTGCAATGCGATTATCCAAGCTGGGGTGGGTGGCAAACAGGGAGTCTTTGGTTTCGCTGGCAATGCCCATGGCACTCATTTCTTTGGGTAATGCGCTGGTGTTACCTTTTAAGCGTTGCAATGCTGCAATCATTTTGTTTGCCCCTACCAATTTGGCAGCACCTGCATCAGCACGGTATTCACGCTGACGGCTGAACCACATGACAATCATGCTTGCTAAAAAGCCAAACAAGATTTGCATGACCATATAGACCAAAAAATACATACCGCTGTTTTGACCGCTTTCTTCGCCATCGCGGTTTTGTGCCACGATACCTGCAACAATGCGGGCGAAAAATACCACAAAAGTATTCACGACACCTTGAATCAAGGTCAGCGTTACCATATCGCCATTGCCAATGTGTGCCATTTCATGCGCCAAAACGGCTTCCACTTCATCACGTGTCATATGTTGCAATAAACCTGTACTCACCGCAACCAGGGAATTGTTTTTACTGGCACCTGTTGCGAATGCATTGGGTTCGGGAGAGTCATAAATTGCCACTTCTGGGGTTTTTAAATTCCATTGACGTGCTTGATTTTCCACAGTTTGCAATAGCCATGCTTCCAACTCATGTTGTGGTTGCGTAATCACTTGGGCATTAACCGAGTGTTTGGCAATGGTTTTGGACATCAATAATGAAATGATTGAACCCGTGAAACCAATAACGGCCGCAGATGCCAGCATCGCACCTAATCCGCCTCCGCTGCGATTTAATCCCAGTACATTCAAAATAATGCTGATAACCAGCAAAACGGCAATATTGGTTGCCAGAAATAAGGCTATGCGTTTCATGTGTGTTCCTTGTGGTTTTATTGGATTATCAAAACGGTATGAATTATCACAATTTTTTGTTCAAAACTGGGTTTGTTTATGGAAAAGTATGCAAAAATTGGCAAGATTATTGAGGTAAATGCTCGGGTTTAATCAAGGTTTTTCCGTCTCGAATAAATTGTTGAGCAAGGTAGTCTGCGCCGTAGGGATTGAAGTGGTCGTCATCGTAATAGACGGGGAGACCGTTGCTTTGGAAATCGTGCGGTAAATAGCGGTTAAAATCAATTTCTACCCAATGGGCTTGTGGATATTGGGCGACAATGTTTTTGATTTTTTGATTGGTGTGTTCCATAATTTCCGCATTTTTTAATAATTTTGAGTCAAATGAATTACCTATGCCAATGTTTTTGCGTTTTAAATATGCCAAACGTTGCAAATCATAGGCGACAATTGGGTTGTCTTTAATGACATAGATTTGTTTACCTTGTTGTGTTAGCCATTGGAGTGTATTGGCAAAATTTTGGTCATAATTGGCTGGCTGGGCGCATTGCGAGTGCAAACCATGCACCGATTAACAATTCATAAACCCTTGTCCATGTTAGAAAATAGGCATCGTATTTATTATATTCATAATAAAACGAAGCCATGCTGATGCACATGAAAATTGCAAACAAAACACGAATTTTCCTCTGCGGTAAACCTTGCCATTTTTGATACAACCACATCAATAATAAAGGAAAAACAAAATAAAATTGTTCTTCCACAGATAAAGACCAAATATGCTGTAAAGGTTTTTCCATAGATGAAGTATCAAAATAGCCACCTTGTCGCCCAAAATAAATGTTGGCGGCAAACATCAATGAATAACGTGCCGATTTGAGCATGTCCATAAAATCAGTTGGTAACATGATGTAGGCAGAAGCTGCGGTTGCTACACTTAAAACAGTTAAAAACGCAGGTAAAATGCGTTTGGCGCGGCGTTGGTAGAAATTCAGCAAGGAAAATGTGCCGTTTTGTAATTCACGCTGGATAATCCCTGTAATCAGAAAACCTGAAATCACAAAGAAAATGTCTACACCTAGAAAGCCGCTTGGCAACCAAGTGGCATTGGCGTGGAAAATAATTACAGCGAAAACAGCAAAGGCGCGTAAGCCATCAATAATCGGGGCGATAACAGTGTGTCTGACTCATGATGTTGGCTTTTTCAATTTTTTCACATGTTTCAATTTGTTTTTCAGGCAGCATCAAAAGGCTGTTTGAAATGTTGCCAAACAGGGCGACTTGTGGGTGGCAATTGGGGGGATTGTCCCAATGTACTGCCGCTGTAATCATGCGGTTTGTGAAAATCGCTGCCTGTACTGGCGAGTAGTCCGTATTGATTTGCCAATAGGGTGTAGTTTAAACGGTCGTTTAACGTACAGTTACCGCTGTGTACTTCGGTAGCTTGTCCGCCCAATTGGGCAAATTCGGTAAATAAATTGCGCCGTGCGGTGGCGGATAAATCGTAACGCATTGGGTGGGCAATCACGGCAATCCCGCCTGCTGCTTGAATGGCGGCAAGGGTTTCAGGCAGGTTTGCCCATTGATGTTTGACAAAGGCACTTTTGCCTTCGCCAAGATAATGCGTGAATGCCTGTTGTTTGTTGCGAACGTAACCGTTTGCCAATAAAAATTCAGCTAAATGGGTGCGCGAGACCATTTCAGGGTTGGTGGCACGCGCCATTGCGCCTTCAAATGCGTCTGTTATGCCGTGTTTGTGTGCCAATTTTTCTGCCATTTGGTGTATGCGTTCAATGCGTCCTTGTCGCACGCGAGCGAGCAAATTTTGCAATTCAAGATGGTGTTCATCAAAATCCAAAGCCACAATGTGTATGGTGCGTGAACGCCATGTTACTGAAATTTCTACGCCATTCACGAAATGGATACCGTATTGTGTTGCCGTTTGACGTGCTTCGTTTAAACCGCCTGTGTGGTCATGGTCGGTTAAAGCCAAGAGTTTACAACCATTTTGTGCCGCAAGTGCGACGACTTCACGGGGTGCTAATGCGCCATCGGATACGGTGGAATGACAATGTAAATCTATCATAATGTGGCTGCCTGAAAATAAAATGTTTTGCCATTGTGTGGGTTATTGGCTTTGGCATCGGCAAACAGGCGGCGAAAATCCAAATGGTATTGCGCTGAAAGTTGTTCGGCGTGTTTTTTTAATTTGTCCAATTGCAAGGTTTTGGGGGCTGCCTGAAACGCCAAAACCGCCATATTGCCATGACTTTCGGCTGGGATTTCCAATACGCGTCCTGCAAATTCCTGTTTCAGTTTTTGCACAAATTGTGGATAACGTTTGTCGCCACGCCACCAGTTTGTTGCAAAAATGCCGTTTGGCGATAGGGCGGTACGACAGTCGGCAAAAAATGCTGATGTGGTCAGTGCCTCAATGATTTGTACTCCGTCAAAACCATCTGCCAAAATTAAATCGGTGCTACTGCGCAAGATTTTCACATATTCTGCTCCATCGGCTTGAATGATTTCAAATTGTCCATTTTCAGGTGGCAACATGAATGAAGTACGGGCGATGTGAATGACTTGTGGATTGATTTCTATTGCCGTTTGCCGCATTTTGGGCAGTTTGTTATGCAACCAACGCACAAATGAACCACCTCCCAAACCAATGTGCAGCGCGTGTTGGGGCATTTCATTGGCAAACAGCAGCCAGCCCATCATGGCACGACTGTATGACAAAACCAGTTCTGCTGGATTGTCTATGTTCATGGAACTTTGAATGGTGGGCGTGCCTAAATGCAAGGAGCGGATGTTACCGTGTTCTGAAACATGGGCATCGGGCAAAGTATCGCGGAAAAATCGAGAACGTTGGTAGGGGTGGGTCATATTGAACTTTCTGTGTTTTCAGGCAGCCTAAAAAAATGTGCGCCATTGTCGTCTATTGCCAAATAACCGCCTTGATTATCATGCCAATCGGGCAGCACATAACGCGTAATGCAATGCTGCCTGAAACAATGTGTGTGGGTATTGGGTCTATGGGTATGACCATGCACAATGATTTGGACATGCGGAAAATGTGTTAAGGCTGCCTGAACGCCTTGTTCGGTTACGTCTGTTAGGGTGTAATCTGTGCCACTTTGTTTGCGTATACGGCTTTGAGCACGAATTTTGGCGGCAATGCGTTGGCGTTGGCAAAAGGGCAGAGTGCGTAACAGTTTTTTGACCCAAACTTGGCGTATGATGTGGCGGTAACGCAAATACGCCACATCATCGGTACACATTTCATCGCCGTGTGTCAGTAAAATGGTTTTGCCTGCAATGTCAATCAGGTGGTTTTCAGGCAGCAAAATCATATTGGCTTTTTGAGCGTAATCGTTGCCTAACATGAAATCGCGGTTGCCTGCAATGAAATACACTGGCGCACTTTGACTGAATACACGGATTTGTGTGGCAACTTGTGCGGCGGTTTGGCTGGGGTCGTCATCGCCTGTCCATGCTTCAAATAAGTCGCCCAAAATATAGAGCGCAGCAGCTTTGTCCTGATGCTTATGTAAAAAATTGGCAAACAGGAGATTGAGTTCAGGTGTGTCGTCTGAAAGATGCAGGTCGGCGATGAATAGAGTGGGGTGCATTTTTAGGCTGCCTGAAAAATCTCGGCGTATTGTTCGAGGTTAAAACCGACAACCGTTTGCCCGTTTACTTGCAAAACAGGGCGTTTAATCACGCTGGGGTTGGTTTGCATTAAAGCGATTGCGCCTATTTGTGTTTCTGCTTGAGCTTGTTGTTCAGGCGTGAGTTTGCGCCAAGTTGTACCACGTTTGTTTAATAAAGTTTCCTGCGACACCGTTTTCAGGCAGTCTAAAAGCCATGTTTCGCTTGGTGGTGTTTTTTTAAAATCGTGAAAGGTGTAGGCAATGCCCTGTTCTTCTAACCAAGCACGTGCTTTTTTCACGGTGGCACAGTTGGGAATGCCATATAGTTCGGTCATGATGTTGTCCTGATGGTTTAAAAACAGGGCGTATTGTACGAAAAGCTGTCATTTTTGTCTTGTCGGATATGCAGTTTGGGACTATGCTTGCGGTTTTAAATGATTTTCAGGCAGCATGAGATGATGAAGGACAGAAAAATGAGAAAATGGCTGGTATTGAGTTCGCTTGTGTTATTGGCAGCTTGTGGCAACAGCAACGACATCAGTAAATCCGATTTACAAAAAGCATTAGACCATTCGCCACACGGTAAAGTATGTGTGCCTGTTGCTCTGGAAATTGCAGACCGCCAAGGCGATGAAATCAGCACATTGGGGCAACCTGAAATCCGTGTACTGAAACGTTTGGAAAATGGCAAACGCGCCAATCAGCGTGCCATTGAGCAAATGGACATTTTGGTTCAAGCAGGTATTTATGAAGAAGTAGGCGTACAAAAATCAGATGATGCCAATTCACCCGTACGTCATTTGGTTTACCGTTTAACAGATAAGGGACGCAGCGTATTTCAACACCGTTCACATGGTTTGAGCTTGTGTATTGGTAGGTTGGAAGTAGAGAAAATTCATTATTACACGCAACCTACGCCTTCAAATGGTGTAACCATGAGCATGGTTTCTTATGAAGCGACCATTCAGCCTGAGCGTTGGGCGCGTAAATTATTGGCAAACAGTCCATATTATCAAGGTTTAACACAAGCAGAAACCCGTAACATCACTTTGGTGCAAACCAATGCAGGTTGGCGGGAAATTCACAGTTTATATTGAAAATCGGTATTCACAATCTTGATAGATGGATTTTTATTACAAAATCCTGTAAAGACAGATTCTGAAATTTAAAACAAATATTGTTCAGGTAGCCTATCTTGTGATTAAGGCTGCCTGAACAATGTGTATCATCATGAAAGTAACACGAATATGAGCCACAAAATCATCAAAACATTCTGTCGCCAAGCCCTTTCGGTTTTAAAGCGTTTGGACGCATGGTTGCCACCCGAACAAAATGACCCCGATTGGCAAGCCATTGCGTTTCGTTGGACAAAAACGGGGCAAAGTGGCGTATTGAAAGCCCTGTCTACGCCACATACCTTCCCTTTGAGCCGTTTGGCTGCGGTGAACACGCAAATGACCAAATTGGTTCGCAACACCGAACAATTTCTTAATCATCGCCCTGCCAATAATGTTTTGTTGTCGGGTGCGCGAGGAACAGGAAAATCTTCTTTAATCAAAGCCTTGTTGCATGAATATGCAACACAAGGTTTGCGTTTGATTGAAGTGGACAAACACGATTTACAAACCTTGCCCGCTTTATTGGATATTTTGGGTAATCGTCCCGAAAAATTCATTGTTTTTTGTGATGATTTGTCATTTGAACATGGTGAAGACGGTTACAAAGCCTTAAAGACCGCATTGGACGGTAGCTTGGCACGCCGTGCAGACAATGTATTGGTTTACGCCACTTCTAATCGCCGTCATTTGATGCCCGAATACATGAATGAAAATACAGGTTATACGGGCGAACGTGGTGAAATTCACCAAAAAGAAGCGATTGAAGAAAAGGTTTCTTTGTCTGACCGTTTTGGTTTGTGGTTGAGTTTTTATCCTTTTGACCAAGAAGAATATTTGGCAGCGGTACAAAATTGGCTGGCGGATTTTGGCGTAGCTTATGATGAAACCGCACGCCATGCCGCTTTAAATTGGGCGCAAATGCGTGGCAACCGTTCGGGTCGCTCTGCTTATCAATTTGCTTGTGATTGGGCAGGACGAGATGAAACGCAAAGGGTTTGGGATTTGTGATTGCAGCAAGAAATGGTCAAACATTTTCCAATAATCAGGCTGCCTGAAAGTTCAAGACACTTTCAGGCAGCCCATATATGGCTTTATTTTAACGAGAAGTTGAGATAAGAATATTGAACATGCCATGAAAATAAATGATTCGATATAGAGTAGGTGCTTACCTTCATCATTTTGAAGCAAGCTAAAAATTAGATTGCCAGTTAAACAGTGGGTGTAAGTGCCTACTATACGAAAAATATTTATTATAAATACATGGTTAAATTATTCTTTATCCCAAGTTTGCATTATTTAAAACCTTTTTTCAATAAATCATCATAGCCACCGTGATTGGTAACGTTCTGATAACCCAGTTTTTTTAGCTCTTGCAAAGCCACTTCGGCACGGCGACCACTGCGGCAATATAAGTTAATCGGTGCGTGTTTATTGGGGCTGATTTGGCTAATGCGTTGTGTGATTTGGTCAAGTGGTACATTGATGGCGTTGGTTAAATGTCCTTGTGCAAATTCTTCGGGCGAACGCACATCAATCCATAAGCCTTTTGCTTTGGGTATAGAGGCCTGCGCAGTAGTTTTGGCGGGCGTGGTTGCATTGTGAGCCAATACATTGTTGTGGAACAAAATGCTTGCAATGCTCAGTATCAAAAGGTTTTTTCTCATGATGTTATCCTGTGTTTGAGTGAAAGATTGGTTTTCAGGCAGTCTGAATATTGTGAAGTAAAGGTTACCTGAAAACGGGTGGTTTTACAACCATAAAGGAGTTGTATTGGGTGCAATGCTCCATTTTTCGGGATAATCCACGCCAGTTAAATACAAACCATCGGGCATAAAAGTGGGCGGTGCAAGCAAACGGCTTTGGGCTGCCAATAAGTCGGCAAAATCTGCCACACCCAATCGTCCGCTTCCCACATAAACTAAAGCCCCCATGATGTTGCGTACCATGTGATGCAAAAAGGCATTGCCGTGTAAATCCAATTTAATCAAACCATTTTCTTTAAATAAATTCACACTATACAGCGTTTTAATCGGCGATTTTGCTTGGCATTCTGCCGCACGAAAACTGGAAAAATCGTGTTCGCCCACCAATAAAGCTGCTGCGGCTTGCATGGCAGATAAATCTAAAGTGTAATGTGTCCAGCCTACACGTTTGTCCAATAAAGGCTGACGCACAGGTGAAGTATGTAACAGATAACGATAACGCCGAGCGCAAGCATCAAAACGTGCATGAAATGTGTCGCCCACTTCTTGTGCATGCCATACGGCAATGCCAGCGGGTAAATGGACATTGACACCGCGTATCCACGCGCTTAAAGGGCGTTGTGCGCGGGTGTCAAAATGCACCACTTGGCTGGTAGCGTGTACGCCTGTATCGGTGCGTCCTGCTGCGGTTGTGGCAATGGTTTCGCCCGCAATGGTACTTAATGCGTGTTCCAAAGCTGCCTGAATGGTGGCGATGCCATCGGCTTGTTTTTGCCAGCCGAAAAAGCGACTGCCATCATAAGATAGAAAAAGGGCGTAACGTTTCATCAATTTGATTTTCAATTAAGTGATTTACCATTAAAGGTTTTTTTTCGTTTCCAAAAGGCGCGTTGGGCTTTGGGTGGAATGGTCAATTTTCCATGTTCACAAATCACATTCAAACCTTTCAGGCTGCCTGAAAACAGGGCATCGGCGATAGGGGCGAAAAAATGGTTTTCCCAATTGTGTAATTGTTGTGCATATGACCAGACATCGCCAGTGTGTGCGCTGGCAACAAAATCTTCGCTCAATAGGGTGGTTTGATTGATGTCCACTTGTTCTTCTTTGCACAGGCTTTGCCAAGCGACAAAATCATAGGGGACATCGCTGTGTTTCAGGCGACCAATCTGCGCCCACGCGCTGTTGCTACCAATTAAGGCTGTCTGAAACGCTTGGGTACGGGATAATGTGTGCTGCCATAACCATAAACCATTCACAGGCACTTCGCCGCGTGTGCTACGTGATTGATTAATAGGGTGTTGGTGTAAAAACATTTGGATTTCTGTGTTCAGTTTTAACCATTGTTTTGTGCTGTATTGTTCGCTGCGCAGCAGGCCATCGGTTTGACCGCACACATCAAATACGGGGTCAATGTGCCAAGTGTCCATTTCAGGCAGCGTGATTTGCCAGATTTCGGGGGTGTGTAAATGGAATTGGGCGTCCGTACCATAAAAGTCGTTTAAATCTTGGCATAGGATTTCAGCTTCTTCGGCAGGTAAGGTAAAACTGCGACTGTCCAACATTTGCGTGTTGTTCATTCCCATTTGCTGCCAAATGGGAATGGCAAAAGCCTGATTTTCAGGCAATATTGGAATATTGAGGTATTGTTGATACAGTTGGGAAACCTTGTGATGAGGGTTGGTGTGTACATGCCCAAAACGCAGCAGCTGGTTGAAAGCAGGTGTGTGTAATGCAGGCAAAGTTTCATCGGCATCACGCAAAAAATGCGGCAAGATTAAGGTGAACATGGTGTGTGGTATTTAAAAAGGGTTTGAAGTAGCCAAAAATTGTGCCAATGCGCTGCGACGTGTTTCGATATGTGTACAAGCTGCCTGAAAATCTTCTGCTTTGCCCCAATAGACAAAACGTTGTTTGGCTCGCGTAACGGCAGTGTACAACAGTGTGCGACTGAATGCCAATGTTGCGTCTTGGTTTGTGCGTTCGGGAGCAACAAACCACACTTCGCGGTATTCCGAGCCCTGACTTTTGTGTACGGTTATGGCAAAGGCGGTTTCGTGTTCAGGTAGCTTGGAAGCAGGCAAGATTTGACCATCGGCAAAATGTGCCACAAAACGCCCATCGGGTTGTGCCATGATAATGCCCATGTCGCCGTTATAACGCCGTTGTGCGTGGTCGTTGCGGGTAATCATGATGACTTGTCCTGGAAATAATTTTTGATGTGGTGCAATGCGTCCATGTTGTTGTAGAAGACGACAATATTGTTGATTGAGGTTTTCAGCATCGGCACGCACAGCGGTCAGCACAATCATGTCGCTCATGTGTTCAAATGCTGCCTGAATGTCCTGTTGGTCTATGGCTTGCCAATACGTGCTTTGGGTTTGATACAATTGTGATACAAGTTGGCTGTGCTGCTTGTTGTATTGGCTTAATGCTTGTGGATATTGCGCGAAGGTTTCCCATGCACTTTGGGCATCACCTGCTTGTATGGCACGCGCCAAATTACCGATGCCACTTTGACTGTGAAAACGATGGCTGATGGTTAATTTTGCATGGTTCTCAAACAGATTGTGCAGCGATTTTTCAGGCAGCATGGCATGAATGAGTGCCTGTTTATCGGGCGATAAAACAGGGGTTTGTGTGAGTGCGTCTAAAATTGCACCCGCACCAACCGATGGCAGTTGTTCCGCATCGCCCAATAAAACCACGCGACAACCATTGGGTAAAGCTGCCAGTAGCTGTTTGAGCAGATAAGTGTCCAACATGGAGGCTTCATCTAGCAGTAAAACATCGGCGGTTAAGGGGTGGTGTTCATCAAATTGTGCTTGCATTTGTGGCGGACGCAGATTGAGCAGACGATGGACGGTTTGTCCTGTTAAGCCCAATAAATGATGATGCACGTTTTCAGGCAGCCCTTGAATTTTTTGGGTGGCAGCATGTAGGGCTTCACTCATGCGTGCTGCGGCTTTGCCTGTGGGAGCTGCCAACAGGATTTCAGGCAGCCTATCGTTGTTTAAACACAATAATGCCAGTAATTTGGCAACAGTAGTGGTTTTGCCTGTACCAGGTCCACCGCTGATTAAGACAAAGGGTTGAATCAAAGCCAAAGCGGCGGCGTTTTGTTGGTCGTAGCTGCCTGAATCGGCAAACCATTCACGCAATTTAGCTGTTGTTTGCGTTCTGGGTTCGGTACAAATTGAATTAGATAAACGGCGAATGTGTGCTGCTAATTCTTGTTCTAAAACACAGAAACGACTGAAAAACAGTTGTCTGCCCAATAAAGTTAGAGGGGTGCTGCCATTTATACCCACAACGGTGTGTGCCTGTGCCAAGTTTTCGGCTTCGCTTTGATTAAGCCAAATGAAACTGTGCCCATCATCATAGGCTTGAAATAGGCGTTCCACAAAGGGTTGCAATGTATCAGCCCATTCGGGGACAGTTTGACACAGTAATCGGTAAGTGGCTTGGGCTGCTGGGTGTGGTGTCATGGGTTTATTGGGGGAAACTGGGTTTAAAATGGGTTTTAGCTTCACAGAACTTTGTTTCAGGTAGCCTCGTGTTCTACTGCATCCATAAACATGGCGGCAACATCATAAAATTTCTGTTTCATGATTTCTTGGAAACCCGTTGGGCTGGTTACGTTCACTTCGGTCAAATAATCGCCAATCACGTCCAAGCCTGCCAATAAAATACCGCGTTCTTTCAGTTTGGGGGCAAGGCTTTCGGCAATTTGGCGGTCGCGTCCGCTCAATTCTTGTACCTCACCTTGTCCGCCAGCCGCCAAATTGCCGCGTGTTTCGCCTTCTTGCGGAATGCGTGCTAAAGCATATGGCACGACTTCGCCATTGATGACCAAAATGCGTTTGTCGCCCAACACAATTTCAGGCAGGTAACGTTGCGCCATAATGGTGCGCGTGTTGCGTTGCATCAGGGTTTCCAATATGCTGTTGATATTGGGGTCTTTTTCGCGCAGCCTGAAAATGCCCATGCCGCCCATGCCGTCCAAAGGTTTGATGATGATGTCTTGGTGCTTGCCCAAAAAATCTTTGATGTCGGCAGCGCGTGTGCTGACCAAAGTGGGGGCAGTCCATTCGGAAAATTGCAAAATTGCCAACTTTTCGTTGAAATCGCGCATCGACTGACCGCTATTGAATACCTTTGCACCTTGATTTTGCGCCAGTGTGAGCAAATGTGTGGCGTACAAATATTGCATATCAAAAGGTGGGTCGGTGCGCATAATCACCGCATCAAAACGGTTGAGCGCGGCTGGTACGGCTTGTCCTGCGTGAAACCAATGTTTGTCGTCATCGTTTTTGGTGCCGATGAATTTGAATGGGGAAACGCGTGCAGAAACCACATTATTATGCACAAACAATTGGCTGCTTAATGTGTGATAAAGCATGATGCCACGTTCTGATGCCTCGCGCATCATGGCATAGGTGGTGTCTTTGTATGTTTTGAATGTGTACAGTGGGTCGGCAATGAACAATATTTTCATCAAAATTCCTTTTTCATGATTTTTCAGGCAGCCTGAATGCGTTTCAGGCTGCCTGAAATTTTATGCCAAATTGGGCTTTAAAGTGTAAGTTAAATGCTCGTTTTTCACGCGCAACAGCAAATCCACATTGGGGTGTTTGTTGGGATTTTGCAATGCGTCTTCGGTGTGTTCGGCAAACCATGTCAAGCCTTGCTCGGCAGCCGCTGCGTTTAAAGTGCCGTCAAATTGTTGCGCCAAAGCATTGTAAAGTTTCAGGCTGCCCAATTTGCCTTCAATGGCAGGGATTTGATGAACCACATTGCCATTTTCATCGCAAACGTCCAAGCCGCTTAAATGCTCAATGCTGGGGAAAGTTGCCAAATAGTCTTTAAAATTCATTTTTTTATCCTTGTGTTTTGTTTTGGCTGCGCTGAATGTGTTTTCAGGCAGCCTGAAAAATGTTATGCGTGTTTCGTGCCAAAAATTTTGTCGCCCGCATCGCCCAACCCTGGAATGATGTAGCCATTTTCATTCAAATGGCTGTCCAAAGCGGCGGTGTAGATGGTTACATCGGGGTGCGCTTCATTCACGACTTTCACGCCTTCGGGCGCGGCAACCAGCACCAAAGCCTTGATGTTTTGGCAACCTTTTTGTTTCAGCATGTCAATCGTGGCGACCATAGAGCCGCCCGTTGCCAACATCGGGTCAATAATCAGGGCAGGGCGCAAATCCATTTTGTCCACCAATTTTTCAAAATATGGCACGGGCTGCAAAGTCTCTTCGTCGCGCTGCAAACCGACCACGCTGATTTTGGCGGTGGGGATTAAGTCCAACACGCCGTCCAACATGCCCAAACCTGCGCGTAAAATTGGCACAACGGTTAAGGTTTTACCTTTGATGCGTTCACCTTGAATTTTGCTGCCGTCCCAGCCGTCAATTTCGTGGACTTCAATTTCAAAATCGCGCGTGGCTTCATACGCCATT
Organism: Alysiella sp.; assembly: GCF_030525755.1. Lineage (GTDB taxonomy): Bacteria > Pseudomonadota > Gammaproteobacteria > Burkholderiales > Neisseriaceae > Simonsiella. The sequence goes on along the minus strand of NZ_JAUNEC010000033.1, from coordinate 5,403 downwards.
AAGCGCGACAATTCTTTGGTTAAAGTGCGGAATTTGCTGGTGCTGCAATCGGCTTCGCGCATCAGGCTCAATTTATGGCGTACAAGGGGGTGGGTGATAATGTGAATATTCATGATTTGGCTTTCTTTATGCGTAAAATAGGCGTTATTATATGCGTTTTGGTACTAAGTTACCAAATCAAGCAAATGATTGTGCAGGCTGCCTGAAATACGGTATATTCAGGTGGATTGATACAATCTGTTGTTTGATGAATTGAAGGAGACAAATTATGTCTATTTGGAAAAGACCCGAAGAATTGATTATGGCGATTTTAGGGGTATTTTGGGTGGTTTTAACTTATTTTCTTGCTGCTTATGCGGTACAAGGTAGTGTGAAATATGTGTTTTTAATTACGGGACTAACGGCATTGTGGACTTTGTTGGCTTTTTTTGTATGGCAACGAAATCGTTGGTTGGATTTCTATCCTGTTTTAATGGGTTTGTTGGTGGTGTGCTGGTGGTCTTGGTTGGATTGGTTGGCTGTACCACAGTCTGTTATCACCCAAGATGAGGTGGACATGGCAACTTTGCATACTCCATGGTATGTAACACTTACATTTAAAATCATCATCGCATCTTTACCTATCGTGGCTTTATATATCTTAAAATGGCGCAAACAACGTGAACGCAGAATGAATGGTCAAATTTGAGTGTTTATCTTAAAATTAATTTTCATTTAGGTAAAAGAAGGCTGCCTGAAAATCTTTTCAGGCAGCCTAAACATAATCACATTAATCAAAACGGTTGCTTCAAATCATATTTCGTAGAAACCACTTTGCCGTACAGCACCCAGCCTGCAAACACCGCCATACCGCCCCAGAACATCGCTTCTTGCCCCGAACCGTACAGCGCGTAAAAACTGTACAAATTACCAATGAAGGCAATGACGCTGGTAAACACCATTTCCTTGCGTGGCACATTTGCCGCTTTTTGCAACACAATAATTGCAGACATAGACAAAATATACGGAATCAAATTGGTTACCACCGCTAAATTCACCAAAATATCAAACTGTTTGCTCAAACCTTCGTCCATGGTCATAAACGCCAAAGCCGTTTGTACCGCCGCAATGATGCTCATGCCCAAAACAGGGGTGTTGGTGGCGGTTACTTTGCCAAATTGGGGAATAAAATAGCCCTCGTCTGCGCCTGATTTAAACACTTGTCCAATGGTAAATTGCCAACCCAATAATGAACCTGTGCAAGACAAAATCAACAACGCCATCACAATTTGTCCCACCGTATGATTAAACATACTGGCAAATACCAAACCAAACGGTGCATCACTTGCCGCCAAATCCGCGTTTGGCACAATCCCTGCTACCACATTAGTAGAAACAATATAAATAATTGCGGTAATTAATGTTCCCCATAATACGGCAATGGGTACGTTTTTTTCTGGATTTTCAACCGCTTCTGAGTTGGCACAAGCCGATTCCAAACCCAAAAATGCCCATAAAGTAATCGCAATAGACGCTGGTACGGCTTCAAAAAAACCCATATTGTGCGGATTCCATGCCTCTGCGTACATACTCGGACTAAACCAAAACCAACCCAGCAAAGACACACCAATCACAGGAATAATCGCGCCCCAAACCGTTACGCTACTGATTTTCCCTGTAATGCGGGCACCACCAAAATTGGCAACCATCGTCAGCCAAACAAAGGCAATTGTACCCAATGCTACGCCCAATGGCGACAAATTCCAACCCATAAACGCCGCCAAATACCCCACAGCCGAAATCGCAATCGCCACATTCGCAATCAACAAAGACACGGCATAAGTATAATTCGCCATAAAATTACCGCCTTTGCCAAACGAATATTCCGCATAACCGCCCATGCCCCCTGATTTGGTGCTAAAACGTCCGCATTTGGCAAACGCATACGCCAAACACATTGACCCCACTGCTGTTACCAACCACGACAAAATGGAAATCGTGCCGACTTTCGCCAATTTTGCGAGCAACATGATAATGCCCGAACCCATCATGTTTACGACTGTTAAAATCGTGAGTTGCACCACACTCATTTTGCTTTTATTTGTTGCCATGATTTTTTCCTTTTTGAGGGATTTTCAGGCTACCTTTTACTACCCTACAAATTTTTGCCTACTACCCACCTGTTCCCTCTCCTGTGGGAGCAGATGGTAGTATTTCAACCATTGTGGGCAATATTTTATTTTTCAGGCAGCCTGAAAACTATTTCCCTTGTTTTAATTTTCCAAATCAATCACATAACCAAATGCACGGCGTGAACCATCTTCCACCTTTTGCAAATACACGCCTTGAATTTCAGGTTCAAACCCTGGTAAGCAATTGATGCCTTCTTCCAAAGCCAAGAAGTATTTTTGCACCGCGCCACCCCAAATTTCCCCTGGAACCACACACAACACACCTGGGGGATACGGTAATGCTCCTTCCGCCGCAATTTGCCCTTCAATTTCGCTCAAGCGCACCAATTTCACTTGATTGCGAATCAAACATTGTTGCGCGTCATAAGCCGACATCGCCTGTTTGCCCCAACCATCATGGCGGAACATATCGCGTTGCAATTGCTTCATATTATTGCGTTTGTAGAAATCGTGCATTTCTTGGCACAAACGGCGAATGGTGTAACCACGATAATAATCTTCGTTTTTGCCATAAACAGTTGGCACAACGTCTTTCATCAGGCTATTGTTTTCAATGTGTTTTTCAAATTGGGCAATCAAAGCCACCAAATGTTGCATTTTCGCCAGACTTTCGGCTGGTGTCAGCAAGAACAAAATGGAATTCAAATCGCATTTTTCAGGCACAATGCCATTGTCACGCAAGAAATTCGCCAAAATGGTCGCTGGAATACCAAAATCTTGGTACTCCCCCGTTTCCACATCAATGCCAGATGTGGTCAATAACAATTTGCATGGGTCGACAAAATATTGATTTTCGCCATAATTGGGGAAAGAATGCCATTTGGCATCGGGTTTAAACTGGAAGAAACGCAAATCGTCCAACATGTTTTCGGTGGGGTGGTCTTGCCATAATTTGCCGTCCACCGTGTCTGGCACAAAAGGCTTAATCATGGTGCAATGTTTCAACAATAATTTGCGTGCTTCAATGCCTACGCGCACACAATCGCGCCACAATTTGCGTCCTGCTACACCCTCATGCATACGTGCATTCACGTCTAAAGCTGCAAACATTGGGTAGAAAGGGCTGGTTGATGCTTGTAACATAAAGGCATTATTGAAACGTTTATGATTGCAATAACGTTTTTGTCCTTTGATATGACGGTCTTTTTTGTGAATTTGCGAAGTTTGTGAGAAACCCGCTTGTTGTTTATGCACGGATTGGGTAACGATAATACCTGGGTCGTTTTCATTTAATTCCAATAATAAAGGCGAACAATCACGCATCATCGGAATAAATTGTTCATATCCTACCCAAGCGGAATCAAATAAAATGTAATCACATAAATGACCAATTTTATCAACCACTTGTCTGGCATTGTAAATTGTGCCGTCATACGTTCCCAATTGAATGACCGCCAAACGGAATGGGCGTGGCAAATCAGCACGTTCAGGTGCGACTTTGCGGATTTCTTCACGAATGTATGGTTCATCAAAACACGCCGCGTCAATTCCGCCAATAAAACCATAAGGATTACGCGCGGTTTGTAAATAAACAGGTGTTGCGCCATTGATGATTAATGCGCCCATGTGAATGGATTTATGATTATTACGGTCAAATAAAACCAAATCGCCTTTGGCAAGCAATGCGCTGGTTACCACTTTATTAGAAGAAGATGTGCCATTTAAGACAAAATAGGTTTTATCGGCATTGTAAACTTTGGCAGCGTGCTGTTGTGCGGCGCAGGCTGCCCCTTCATGAATTAATAAATCGCCCAATTTCACATCGGCATTGCACAAATCGGCACGGAACAGGTTTTCGCCAAAAAAATGGAAAAATTCGCGTCCTGCAGGGTGTTTGGCGAAAAATTGTCCGCCCTGATGTCCAGGGCAATCAAAAGCGGCATAACCGCGTTTGGTGTATTCTTTTAATACGCTGAAAAATGGAGGCGCGAGTTTGGCGGTGTAATCATCAGCTACGGCATCAATTTGTTTGCCATAATAATGGCGGTTACCAAAACCCAATTGAATCACGCCTTTGAGTTTGGGCAAAATGCCATCGGGAATGCTTTCTTCTGGTTGCAAAGCGATAAACACAGGCACATCAAAACCTGTTTCTTCCATTTTTTCAATGGCATAGCAAACATCGTCTGCTGAAGCCACCGCCGCCGCGATATTGGTAAAATCGGTTTGACGAATATCCACAATTTCATATTCGGAAATAAAACCAGCTTGAACAGACGGACTGGCTGCGACTTTTAATGTTTTCATGCTAGATACTCCATTAAATTGATAAATTGTGCTGCTGTTTAGCCATTTTACGCCCATTAATTTCATATTGGCAAAAGGTAATATGAAATTTTTTATTGCGAAAAATATTTATTTTTTGAAATTTTATATTAATATTTAAGAAAATTTGTCAAATAGAACGGTTTAGATGAGTTCATATATCATTTATTGATACAAAATGCTTAAATGAGGTTTTTTTGATGTAAATTAATAAATAAACAATGGATTGATTTTAAAAATATTTAATTAAATTTCATGTGATTTTTGTGGAATGTAATTTGATGACAATGCTTATCGGCGCAATGTGAATAAAATGTGTTTTTTATTTTCAGGCTGTCTTGCAGTACACAACATTTTTTGTAGTGTGGACACTATCCGCCATTTTATCAATCTATGATAATTTAATTTGCTTGATATTTTTTGGTGGACAGTGTCAACCCTACAAGTTTTCAGGCAGCCTAACCTGCTTTTTATGTCAAAATTTGTTAAAATGCCGATGATGTGAAACATAAACAGCAACTTTTTCTTTTTGTTTATTTTTGGAGCGAGAAATATGTCTCAATACGTTTATTCCATGTTGCGCGTGAGCAAAGTTGTGCCACCGCAAAAAACCATCATCAAAGACATTTCCCTGTCGTTTTTCCCTGGTGCGAAGATTGGCTTGCTGGGCTTGAACGGCGCAGGCAAATCCACCGTACTCCGCATCATGGCGGGTGTGGACAAGGAATTTGAAGGCGAAGCCGTGCCGATGAGCGGTTTGAAAATCGGCTATTTGCCGCAAGAGCCAGAACTTGACCCCGAAAAAACCGTGCGCGAAGAAGTGGAAAGCGGTTTGGGCGAAGTGGTTGCCGCGCAAAAGCGTTTGGAAGAAGTCTATGCCGCCTATGCCGAGCCTGACGCGGATTTTGACGCGCTGGCAGAAGAACAAGCGCGTTTGGAAGCGATTATTGCCGCAGGTTCGTCCAGT
>NZ_JAUNEC010000032.1 GCF_030525755.1 Alysiella sp. | reverse complement strand
AGACTTACGGCATAGGCGCAGGGCAAATGAGCCGCGTGGACAGCACCCGCATTGCTGCGCGTAAAGCCCAAGATGGTGGTTTTGATTTGAACGGCGCGTGTGCCGCTTCGGACGCATTTTTCCCATTCCGCGATGGCGTGGACGTGATTGCCGAACAAGGCATTAAAGCCGTGATTCACCCAGCAGGTTCGGTGCGCGATGAAGAAGTATTCGCAGCAGCAGACGAGCATGGCATGGCGATGGTGGTAACGGGTGTGCGCCATTTCCGTCATTAACATAATTGACGTTAAATCAATTACAAGGCTGCCTGAAAATCATTTATTCGTGTATTTTCAGGCAGCCTGTTATTAAGTTTAAATTATCAATCAGTTCATTCACATAAGTATCATGGCTGCCTGAAAAACCATTTGGCGAACAATATATAATGAAACATATTCCTCATACTTTACCCATTATAGACGGGATTAAACCCAGTTATTTGGTTTTGCCACACGAAAAACAATGGCAAAATAAACCATTATTGGATTTTTTGTGTGCCCAATTTCCATTTGTGAATAAACAGGCTTGGCGTTTGCGTTTGAACAGCGGTATGGTGTTTGACGCCAATGGGGAAGCTTTGAATGAATATGTTTTATTTCAGGCAGGCAAAACGATTTTTTATTATCGGGCAATCAGCCGCAATAAAGAACCACGCATCCCTTTTGATGAGCAAATTTTATGGCTTGATGAGCATTTGATTGTGGTAGATAAACCTCATTTTTTGCCCGTGATTCCCAGTGGCCGTTTTTTACGGGAAACACTTTTAAGCCGATTGCGAGTACACCCTGATTTACAACATTTGAATGTTGGCGACATCACACCCATACATCGTTTGGATAAAGATACAGCAGGCGTAATGTTGTTTTCACACAATCCTGCTTCGCGTGCAGCTTATCAAAACTTATTTCAGAATAGAGCTGTAAAGAAAATTTATCATGCGATTGCACCCAAGCGTGATGATTTATCCTATCCCATTCAAGTGCAATCACGCATGGTTAGAGGCGCAGATTTTTTTCTAACTCAAGAAGTGGACGGTACACCGAATGCTTTTACCCAAATTGATTTGTTGGCATATCGTGGTGAAAACGGTTTGTATGAATTGCGCCCATTAACGGGTAAAAAACATCAGTTGCGTGTACACATGTCACGTTTGGGTATGCCGATTTTACACGATATGTTGTACCCCAAAGTACTGCCTGTTGATACAGAAGATTATGCGCGTCCTTTAAAATTACTGGCAAAAGAAATCGGGTTTTGTGACCCATTCAGTCAAACATGGCGCAGTTTTTCCAGTTTACAGCAGCTCTAAAATGTTTTCAGGTAGCCTGAATGGTTTAAGGTTTAAGGCTGCCTAAAATGGTTGTTCGTTACATAAATTGGCGCATTAAACTACTTGCTAATTGTGAGAATTGGCGGTATTTTTCTGTTTGACCGATTTTTTCACTTTGTAAAGAAATTTCAATTAAAATGCCTACTTTATTGCCATAAAGTACAATGTTTTCAATCTGAAACTCACTTCTTCCCTCGTTATTTTTTACCGCACTAATGAAAGCCTGTATCATTTCGCCGGAAGCCACATTTTGTAGGATAATGCTTTTTTTAATATGTGGTGGTAAAACAGCATTTACATAATGAAAGGGATTGGTTTGTGCATCAGAAACGCCTAGAAAACTGTAAATGAAAATTTGGTGTTCCAATTTGGGATTATTTTTCAAATACAGCATCAATAACAATTGACGCAAATCCATATTGTTTTTTTCATTACTCATTACCATTTCTTCCTTATTTCTCTATAGGGATTGAATCGGAATGATTTTATTGGTGGCGCGTTTTTTGCCGCCTTCGCCATAATTGGTTTCAACGTATTCTTGCACAATCGCCAAAAATTCCTGCGCCATATTGTCGCCTTTTAGGGTAACTTTGCGCTCGCCGTCCACATACACAGGCGCAACAGGCGTTTCGCCCGTACCTGGGAGTGAAATGCCGATGTCCGCCAATTTGCTTTCGCCCGGACCATTGACCACACAGCCCATCACCGCCACATTCAAACTTTCCACCCCAGGATATTGCCAACGCCACACCGACATTTGTTCACGCAAATAATGCTGAATATCACGCGCCAATTCTTGAAAAACCGTACTCGTGGTGCGCCCACAACCAGGGCAAGCCGTAACCATGGGCGTGAACGAACGCAAACCCATGGTTTGCAAAATTTCTTGTGCCACAATCACTTCTTGCGTGCGTGAAGAATTGGGTTCGGGAGTCAAAGAAATGCGAATCGTGTCGCCAATGCCCTCTTGCAACAAAACCGACAAAGCGGCGGTGGACGCAACTATCCCCTTGCTGCCCATGCCCGCCTCGGTCAAACCCAAATGCAAAGGATAGGCGCAACGCGAACCCAAATCGCGGTAAACCTGAATCAAATCTTGCACATTGGATACTTTGCACGACAAAATGATTTTGTTTTCAGGCAACCCCAAATCCACCGCTTTTTGTGCCGATTCCAAAGCGGAAACAATCAAGGCTTCTTTCATCACCGCTTCGGGCGATTGTGGTTGGGCAGATGCCAAATTCGCGTCCATCATTTTTTTGGCAAGGCTTTGGTCTAAACTGCCCCAGTTCACGCCAATGCGGACGGCTTTATCGTGTTCGGCGGCGGTGCGTATCATGTAGGCAAATTTTTCATCGCCTTTCGCGCCTTTGCCCACATTGCCGGGGTTAATACGGTATTTGGACAAGGCTTTGGCGCAATCGGGAAATTCCGCCAACAGGCGTTCGCCATTGAAATGGAAATCGCCCACCAAAGGCGTGTTGCAGCCCATGTCGTTCAAACGGCTGCGGATTTCTGCCACTTTGGACGCGGCTTCGGGCGAATTAACCGTAATGCGCACCATTTCCGAGCCAGCGTCAGACAATTCTTTGACTTGTTGGGCGGTGCCTGCTGCGTCTGCGGTGTCGGTGTTGGTCATGGATTGCACCACCACAGGGGCTTGCGAACCGACTGTTAAATGGTCAATTTGAACTTGATGTGTGGAACGACGTGTGATACTTGGCATGTGTTTCAGGAATATGTTTGATGTTGTGGAATGTGTTTCAGGCAGCTTCAATGTTCAAGCTGCCTGAAAAGGTTATTGTATGTCAGACGCATTTTTTTTCATTGGTGTATTAACATCGCCTGCAGTAAAGACAGCTGTTTTTCCGCCTTTACGTACCTCATCCAAATTGATTTCTTTGCCATCAAAACGCACATTTGAGCCAATCGCATAGCCCAAGCGTACTTCAAATGGTGCACCATCGGCAAAACGATGCTCACTGCGTGCTGGCACAATTTGATTCATCAATACTTCACCTTTGGCATTGGTAATAGTCAGCATGGTACGGTAGCGGGTTTGGACAATCAGTTCACCTGCAATATTTGATTCAGAGGCTGCCTGAACCTGGGATTGTGATGTTGATGCAGCTATGTTTTCCATAGGCTTAACAATGAAATTGCCATTGTTAAAATTAGAAGCAGATGATGCATTTATGGGTGAGCTGGCAGGCATTATACTGTTTTCTGCTTCTTGTTTGGCGTGTTCAATTTGAGATTTATTTTGCCAAGCATAAACACCATAACCAATGCCAATTGCTGCCAATACTCCAAAAATCCATGTCGGAAAAGGCTTGGGGGCTTTGCGTTCGCTGTATTGCTGGGTTGTTGAGCTACTTGAAACTCGATGTGTTTTGGTAGGTGGCGAAAAATGTGTCAGATAAGCATTTAAATCGGCTTCGGGCATATCCAGAAAGCGACCGTAACTGCGTAAAAAACCGCGAATGAAAACGGGTTCTGGCAAAAGTTCATAATCCCCTTTTTCCAATGCTTCAATTTGACGAGCGGGCAGTTTTAAGCGTTCTGATACTTCGCCTATGGACAAGCCTTTTTGTTCACGATGTTGGCGCAGTTGTAAGCCGAATGTTGTGGCATTGGGTGTGGTGTTTGGCGTTTCTGTGTGGCTCATTCTGTATTACCTGTATTGATAGAGAGCGTTTCTTCTGAATAGGGGAAATTGGTACGCAACTGTGCTTCATATTCATAAGCAGCTTGATTGTTACCCTGTGCGCGTGCCATTTTCCAGCCCAATAGCAAATCATCAGGCGACAAAGCTGGTACACGACTTTGGTAAATGCGGAATAATTTATCAGCCTCTGTTAGTTTACCCATTTGAAATTGAACGCGTGCACGTTCTTTATACACCGCTACGGCATCGGGATTTAAACCCAAAGCACGTTCAAAATAACTGTCTGCCATTTGAACTTGCCCTGCTTTAGCGGAGCATATACCTTTATTCATATAGGCAATTTCGGGGCTTGGGTAAGTTGGGTCAGCTAAAGCACGGTCAAAATAAGTAATGGATTGAGCCGCTTGATGTTGAACTGAACAAAGATACCAACCATAATTATTGTTAATTTCAGCACCATTTGGCGAAATAGATAAAGCGCGTTTGAAACTTTCTTCTGCTTTGTCATAAGTTTTTAAAAATTGGTAAATTTGGGCACGAACTAACCAAGCCATATCGTAACGACTGTCTGTTTTAATGGCTTCTTCAATGGTAGCCACGGCGGAACGATAGTCGCGTGCATTCATGTATTCAATCGCCAACTGGGTTTTGATGCGTACGGCTTCTTCTTTACGTTCGCTGCTGCTTCGTTCTTTAAATTTCGTGATGTTGATGCCTGTTCCTTCGCTGACACAGGCAGTTAAGAAAAGAAGAATTAGGCTGCCTGAAAGCCATTTGTGCCAAACTGATTTTAGAATCATGGTTGCTTCTCCAAATAAATTTGTTGCCATTTGGCTTGACGCTTGGTTTTGTCCTGAACTTGCCCTGCTAATTGTCCGCAGGCTGCGTCAATGTCATCGCCGCGCGTTTTGCGTACGGTGGTAACAATGTCTGCTTCCATTAAAATATCTTTGAAAATATTGATGTTTTTATTGGTTGAGCGTTCATAACCCGAATTGGGAAAGGGGTTGAACGGAATCAAATTGAATTTGCACGGCGTGTCTTTGACCAAATCAATCAATTCACGCGCGTGTTCGGGTTTGTCGTTCACGCCGTCCAACATCACATATTCAAAGGTAACGAAATCGCGTGGGGCTTTTGCCAAATAGCGGTTGCAGGCTGCCATCAATTCTTTGAGCGGATATTTTTTGTTGAGCGGAATAATCTCATCGCGCACTTTATCATTGCTGGCGTGCAACGATACCGCCAATGCCACGGGCATGTCTTCTTTCAATCTGTCCATTTGCGGCACCATGCCCGATGTGGAAACGGTAACGCGGCGGCGCGACAAGCCATAGCCATGGTCGTCCAGCATAATGGAAAGGGCGGTAACGACATTGTCGTAATTGGCAAGCGGTTCGCCCATGCCCATCATGACCACATTGGAAATCACGCGCTCATTTTTGGGGGTAACGCCCAAAGCCTTGTTTGCCCACCACAGTTGTCCAATGATTTCTGCTGCCGATAAATTGCGATTGAAACCTTGTCGCCCCGTGCTGCAAAAGGTGCATTCCAAAGCGCAGCCCACTTGTGATGAAATGCACAAAGTGCCGCGTTCGGTTTCGGGAATGAACACGGTTTCCACGCCATTGCCTGTGCCAACGTCCAACAGCCATTTGCGTGTGCCGTCTTTGGATTCTTGCGCCGCCATCAAATCGGGAATGCCAACAACGGCTTGTTGCTCCAATTTGGCGCGAAGTGATTTTGCCAAATCGGTCATTTGTTCAAAATTTTCTGCTCCACTTTGGTGTATCCAGCGCATGACTTGCTTGGCGCGAAAGGGTTTTTCGCCCATTTGCGCGAAATGGTCGGTAAGCTGGGAAAGGTTGTAATTCAATAAATTAGTTTTCATGGTTTGTGTGCATTATCAGGCTGCCTGAAACTTTTCAGGCAGCCTGTCTGTGTTACCAATATTTCTCTGGTACAGTTATCGTATGTGCCATTGACTTTGATTTTTTCTAAACCCTCATTCTAAGTTGTTTTTGCAATTCAGTATTGCCTTTTTAACAGCAAAAACATAATTTTGTGCAGGTAAATTGGGGTTTTGAATCAGTTTAACAAAGCAATTATTTTACCATGTAACGAGGTGAAATCAGGTGCATTACCCAACTCATCTTTAACTATCATGGTATAACGGTATTCATAATGTGCTTGAGAAAAATCCATGATTTTAGCACACTCTTCGGTATACGTTTGATTTTCATTGTTTACCAATTGTTTGTTTCCTCTTGATTGCAAGCTGTTAATAGCATCATGCCAACGCATGCAAGCATTTTTGCATTCATGATTTTTCTCCTTGAAGTAATGATATTTTAAAAAGTATTTGATTTTATTATGGTTTGTTATTTTTTAATAATATCAAAACCTGTATTCAGCATCATTAAAGAGCAAGCTGTTAATCTTACGAATACAGGTTTTGAGCTTAAAGGGCTAATAATAATTAGTTTGATAATTGATTTGGGATAAATCTTCTTAAGGAACCAATTTCATACCTAAATGATTGTTAACCCATCAGAAAAGATTACTCTATTTCTTGACACCATTTTATTGCTTTTATTTTAAATTTATTTGGTTAGTTAGTAGGTATTGGGGCATTGGGCCAATATTTTTTATACAAATTATTATATGTGCCATCAGCGCGTACTTTTTCCAAACCTTGATTGATTTGTTCCAGTAATTCAGTATTGCCTTTATTTACCGCCCAACCATATTGAGATGAGCCGTAACTAGAATCATACAAAATATGGAATTTATTTTCAGGGTATTTAGCTTGATAGTATTCCAATGTAGTGCTGGCACCTGTCATCGCATCACTTTCCTTTTGCGCCAAGCTTTTTAATTGCTCCCATGCTGTTTGCATATAGATGATGTTGCTGCCATCGCCAGCCGAAAACACAGGTACCAATTTTTCATAAACGGTATTGGAACGAATGGTAACGCGTTTACCATTTAAATCGGAAAATTGTTTGGCTTCTGCCAATTCGGGTTGAACCATTAAACCTGTTTGATAAGTTACCACAGGATTGGAGAAATCCATTTTTTGTTTGCGCTCTTCTGTAATGGTAATTTGACCGATGATTAAATCTGTATCATTTTTTGCCAAACGTTCCAATAATCGTTCCCAAGTTTCAGGATTGTATTCAATCGCAAAGCCTTGTTTTTCTGCAATGGCTTGAAGCAAATCCCATTCAAATCCTTTATCGGGATTGTCTACCCCCATCATAATCATCGGTGGTTTACTGATTTCACTGCCAACACGATAGGTTTTTTGTGCTTTGCTTGCAGCTGAAGGTGTAGATGCAGCAGGTGCAGAAGATTCAGCTGCCTTATCGCCACATGCTGCCAACATGACTGCACCCAATACCACCATTAGGTAAGTTCGTTTCATCATTTTCAAATAGTTCTCTTTAAAATTACGTTGTTATGGAAAATATTTTACCGCAAAGCACAATGAATTGTGCATTTGCGGTAAAACATCATCAGCCACGCGTACGATTGCACAATTCTTCAGCTTTGAAAAAATAGTCAATTTCAATTTTGGCGTTTTCCAAGCTGTCTGAACCATGAACAGCGTTTTCATCAATGGATTGCGCAAAATCGGCACGGATTGTACCCGCAACCGCATCTTTAGGATTGGTCGCGCCCATGATTTCGCGGTTTTTGGCAACCGCATTTTCGCCTTCTAAAACCTGAATCATCACAGGACCGCTAATCATAAAAGAAACCAAATCGTTAAAGAAAGGGCGTTCTTTATGAACTGCGTAGAAACCTTCGGCCTCTTCGCGACTTAATTGTTTCATTTTGGCCGCAACGATTTTCAAACCATTGCTTTCAAAACGGTCGTAAATTTTACCGATAACATTTTTACCAACTGCATCGGGCTTTACAATGGAAATGGTGCGTTCAATCGCCATTTTTTATCCTCATTCAAAATCATGATTATTCGGGTTCAGGCTGCCTGAAACAGGATATGGGCAGAACTGAAAGAACATTTTTCCTTGCAGAAAAATGCCAAACATTTTAACAAAGTTTTTTCTACTCAAACAGTAGGAGCTATTGACAATTTAAAAAACTTTTTGATTTTGATGACATACATCAAAATAGTGCTGCCTGAAAATCAGGCTGTACCCAAAAACAATTTGTATGCTGCATTTTCAGTTTGTTCTTCATAGGGATAATCCAGCTCATCTAAAAAGTGGGCAAAGGCTTGGGAATCATGAGGTGGTACATCAATACCCACTAAAATGCGTCCGTAATCTGCTCCATGATTGCGGTAATGAAACAAACTGATGTTCCAATCCGATTGCATGGCGTTGAGAAAACGTGCCAACGCACCTGGTCGTTCAGGAAATTCAAAGCTAAATAAGCGTTCGTTTTGTACTTTATGCGTGCGACCGCCAACCATGTAACGCAAATGTACTTTTGCCATTTCATCGTTACTCAAATCAATATTGGGCAATGATGCGGCTGCCAATTCACGACTGATTTCAGCGTTGTCTGCCGCCCCCGATGTTTGTATACCAACAAAAATGTGTGCGGTTTCTTCATCACCATATCGGTAGTTAAATTCTGTGATGTTGCGCGATGCCATCACATTAATGAAATGGCGAAAACTGCCTGGTTTTTCAGGAATGGAAACCGCAAAAATGGCTTCATTACCCTCACCCAATTCACTGCGTTCGGAAACGTGGCGCAAGCGGTGAAAATTCATGTTTGCACCTGATGTAACCGCAATTAAGGTTTCATCTGATAAACGGTTACGCGCTGCATAGCTTTTTAAACCCGCTAATGCCAATGCACCTGATGGCTCACAAATGCTGCGCGTGTCATCAAAAATGTCTTTGAGTGCGCTGCACACGGCATCGGTATCTACAGTAATGATGTCGTCCAATAAGTCTCGGCACATACGGAAAGTTTCGTCCCCTACCAATTTGACGGCTGTACCGTCTGTAAACAAACCCACATCTTTTAAGGTAACGCGTTCACCTGCTGCGATGGATACTTTCATAGCGCAACTGTCATTGGTTTGTACGCCAATTACTTTGATTTCAGGGCGAATTTGTTTAATGAATGCTGCCACACCAGCAGCCAAACCGCCACCGCCAATCGCCACAAAAATGGCATATATGGGTTTGGTATGTTGGCGTACGATTTCCATGCCAATGGTACCTTGTCCTGCGATGACATCGGGGTCGTCAAAGGGCGGAATATAAGTTAAACCACTTTGAGCGGCGAGTTTCATGGCGTGGTCGTAAGCATCATTGTAAGAAACACCTGCCAAAACCACTTTACTGCCGCGTGCTTTCACGGCATCAATTTTGATTTGCGGTGTGGTTTCGGGCATCACAATCGTGGCTTCACAGCCCAGTTTTTGTGCCGATAACGCTACGCCTTGTGCGTGATTACCTGCGCTGGCAGCAATCACACCTTTTTTTAAGGCACTTTCAGGCAGTTTTGCCATTTTGTTGTATGCACCGCGAATTTTGAATGAAAAAACGGGTTGCAAGTCTTCACGTTTGAGGTAAATTTTGTTGTTTAAACGGCGTGAAAGATTGGCGGCAAAATCTAAAGGAGTCTCAATGGCTGCATCGTAAACCGATGCGGTAAGAATGCGCGTCAAATAATCGCGGTAGTGATGTACATTTTCGGTATTCATAATGGATTGATGTTCAGGCTGCCTGAAATGACAAAAAGCGTAACCTTAAACCTTTCAGACAACTGTGGCAAGAATTTATGGTCGCAGAATTGAAAAAGCACTAGGTGTTATTGACAGCAAAGCGGTATCGTTTCGTGGTTGTTTTTGCGTTTAATTACCCATTTTGCGTTAAAAATCTGTGCCAACATAACGATTTAGCTTGCATTTTAGCTTTGCAAGTCCGCTCCCATTTATATCTTAAACCAACTTCACGCTCAACACCGCTTTGCAGTCATATAGCCTCTACCACGTTGTCAACAACTTTATGTACTACTTCCTGTAAACGGCTGGCATTGTCGTCTGATACTGCTTTTCACTGTATCTGGAATACATGTTTCAGGCTACCTGAAAACCCTGTTATGAGCTTAACCATTTGGGTTTACATTTCTTGTGTATCCACATCAATGTGCCAACGAATACGTGATTCACGGTTTTGAATCAAGGCTTGTTGCCATAAAGATAAAGCACGGTGTAAATCTTTGCGGTTGCGACTTTCTAAAAACAGTTGTGCACGCTCACGTTCTGCCAAACGCGCCATGCTCATGGGCAAAGCACCCATTTGTACCACGTTCTCAGGCAGCATGGGACTGACTGCATTTTTAATGTCATTCAAAAATGCCAATGCTTCTACCATTTGTGGTGCATCGGCGCGTATGGCTGCCTGAAAACCAAAAGGCGGCAAGGCAAAGGGAGCGCGTTCTCCCAAACTTTCGGCCGCAAAACGGGCATAATCTTGCGCTTGTACGGCAGCAAACAGAGGGTGTTCAGGCAGCCTTGTTTGTATCCATACTTCACCTGTCTGATTGGCACGCCCTGCCCTACCCGAAACCTGCATCAATTCGGCAAACAGGCGTTCGGGAGCGCGAAAATCGCTGGAAAACAATGCACCATCGGCGTTTAATACCGTTACCAAGTTTAAGCGTGCAAAATCATGTCCTTTTGCCAGCATTTGTGTACCAATTAATATATCTATGCTGCCTGAATCAATTTGGGCGTATAAATCGTCCCAATCATTTTTGCGTGTGGTGCTGTCTCTGTCCACGCGGGCAATGCGTGCTTGTGGCAGCATTTTGCGTAAGGTTTCTTCAATGCGTTGTGTGCCTTCGCCCAAAGCACTCAAATCTTGATTGCCACATGATGGACAGGCACGCGCTACAGGCTGCCTGAAATCGCAATGATGACAACGCAATTCGCTTGCGCGGCGATGCAAAACCAGTTTGGCGGAGCAGTTGCGACAGGAAAATGTATGCCCACAATCGCCACAAAATAAAGCAGGTGCAAAACCACGCCGATTGAGATAAACCAGCGACAAACCACCTGCTTGCCAGTTTTTTTGCAACAATTGTTCAATTTGTGGCGCAATGCCATTGTTCAAAGTTTGTTTGCGAATGTCCAAAATGTGTATCACTGGTGGACGTGCGGCATTGTGTGCGCGTTTAGGTAGGCTCAACAAATGGTATGCGCCTGTTTGGGCTTTATGCCAACTTTCCAATGCAGGTGTAGCACTGCCCAGTACAATCGGACAATCTGCTTGTTGTGCGCGCCAAATCGCCAAATCACGAGCGTTGTAGCGCAATTCATTGTCTTGTTTGAAGGAGGTATCGTGTTCTTCATCCACCACAATCAAACCCACATTTGCCAAAGGTGTGAACACCGCCAAGCGTGTGCCAATGATTAAACGTGCTTCGCCCGTCATGGCGCGTAAATAATCACGGCTGCGTTGTGTGATGGTGGTTTGACTGTGCAAAACGGCGGTGGACAAGTTAGGAAAACGTGTTGCAATGCGGCGCAAAAGTTGAGGGGTTAAATTGATTTCAGGCAGCAAAAACAATACTTGCTTATCTTCGGTCAGTACTTTGGCGGCAATGTCAAAATACACTTCGGTTTTGCCGCTGCCTGTGATGCCATGCAACAAGAAAGTTTGAAATTGCGATACGGTTTTAACGCTATTGACCGCAATTTGCTGATTGTGATTTAAAACAAAAGGCGATAATGGTATTTCAGGCGACCTTGCGGGGGTACTTTGTACGTCCAACCACCCATTTTGTTGATATGTTTCAATCAAATCGGCTGCTTGGGCATGGATTTTTTTCAATTCCGCCAAGTTCAGGCTGCCTGAAAGCAGAGCTTGCCACAAGGCAACTTTTTTGTGAAAACGCGCTGCTGGTGGTGTTTGTGCTGCACCCAACTCATTTAAACGGTAAGACAAAGGCGGTACAGGTAAATGTATGGACTGGGCTTCTTTGAATGCTTGTGGCAACGCTGTAAATGCGGTTTGCCCAAGTGGATAATGGTAATAACGTGAAGCGAATTCAATCAAAGCAAACCAATTTTCAGGCAACTTGAAATCGTCTGCCAGTATTTCGCTGATGGGCAGGATTTTTTTGATATCAATATCGGGGGTAATGCCACTTGCCCACACTATGCCAACTTGTTTTTTGCCTACCAATGTAACAACCACACGTGTACCTATCGCTAATGTTTCATTATGGCGATAAGTGAGTAAGCCTAATGGGGTGTTTAGGGCAATGTGGTGGTAAATCATGCTGGGTTTTCCCAAATAAATGGGGCTTATTGCTGGGATAATGTGTGGATAAGTGAACAAATCATTTGATTGCTTGGTGTTTTTTTAGTTTGCTTATTTTTTAGGCAAAATAGGGTTTCAGGCTGCCTGAAAAATACACATTCATCATTTATTCATCAACAAGCGCATCAACAAATGTTTTTCATCATCGCTTAATGCTGCACCTTTTTGTTTTAAAAATTGGACTTGCTCTGCTTTTAACGACTGCACCAATTTACTTATGCCATCTTGAAACTCTTGGCACTTTGCTTCACTGTTGTCATTCAATTCATCTTTATTGTTTACGCTGATGGTGCGACGGAAAATGTGGTTTAATGTGGCAGCAAATGGCGTATCACGAAAATATTCGGTAGCGCGTGCTGCGTCCATACCTTGTTTTTGACGTAACACATCAGCCAATGCCTGCAAACAGGCAAAATCGCCTTGTGAACTCAAATAATCAGGAAAAACCACATATTGAGCCCATTCTGGATTGAGCAAAAGCGTGCGGATTTGTTTTTGCACCAAAGTGGGTATTTCAGGCTGCCTGAAACTTTCGCGTGGCAGTTTGTAATTTTTATTTTGTACATGACGTTGTGGCGAAGCTTGTCCCATTAAATGTGCCAAATTGCTTGGGTCTATACCCACTAAATCACTTAATTGTTGTTTCAATAAGAAAGATAAAGTGGGGGCACTGATTTGCGCGAGCGAGGGGGTGGCAGTTTTAACCAATTCGGCTTTACCTTCTTGGCTTTGTAAATCCACATTTTCGGTAAGTGCATCAAAAAAATAGGCAGACAATGTTTTGCTTTGATGCAACAGAATTTCTTCAAAACGTTGTTTGCCGTGTTCACGCACATAACTGTCGGGGTCGTGGTTTTCAGGCAGGAACAAAAAATGCAGGGTTTTGTCGTCTTTCAATTGTGGTAAAGCGTTTTCCAGCGCACGCCATGCGGCTTTACGTCCTGCTGTATCACCGTCAAAACAAAAATAAATGTCATCGCTTTGGCGCATCAGTAATTTAATGTGTTCAGCTGTGGTTGCTGTACCTAAAGCAGCAACGGCATAGCCTATACCAAATTGCGCCAAAGCAACCACGTCCATATAGCCCTCCACCACCAAAATCCGCCCTGCTTCTTTAACGGCAGCACGACTTTCGTATAAGCCATATAGATTTTTTCCTTTGTCAAACAAAGGGGTATCGGGCGAGTTCAAATATTTGGGTTTGGAATCGTCCAATACACGCCCACCAAAACCAATCGTTTGACCATTGGCGTTGCGAATGGGAAACATGATGCGATGACGGAAACGGTCGTATTGGCGACCTTCATTGTCCAGAACCATGCCACTTTGTATCAATTCGGCATTGGGGTAAGGTTGGAAAACTTGTGCTAATGGTGTCCAAGAATCAGGCGCATAACCGATGCCATAAGCCGCAATGATTTCTGCCGATAAGCCACGTTGTGTTAAATAAGCTTGTGCTTGGACATTAAGCGGCAGTTGCTGCCTGAAAAATGCGGTGGCAGTATCTACCGTTTGTTCCAAACTTCGCTGTTGTTGTTTGCGCCGTTCACGTTCGGCAGGGTTTTCAGGCTGCATACCTTTCACACGCGGTACGGTCATGCCTACTCTGTCAGCAAGAATTTGTACGGCTTCGGGAAACGACAAGCCTTGATGTTCCATCAAAAAACCAATCGCTGAACCGTGTGCGCCACAACCAAAGCAATGGTAAAACTGCTTGCTTGGACTAACGGAAAAAGAGGACGATTTTTCTTTGTGAAACGGGCAGCAAGCCATGTAGTTTACACCGCTTTTTTTCAGCGGCACATAAGGTTCGATGACATCAACAATGTCGGTTTTAGACAAAAGTTCGTCAATAAAATCGCGTGGTATCATGATTGAATGTTTCAGGCAGCCTGAATGGTCGGTATGGTTGTTTTTTCACAGTACGGACAATTTCATTATATGGTCATTTTTATAGTCGTTTCAAATTTAAAGAGAACAGGGTAACAACACCCGCCGTGTACACCTAGTACATAAGGGCATTGGCAACGCTGTACTATTTTAATTTGAAACGATTGTAAAATTAAAAATGATTTTTCAACAACCATACACAAGACTTGTGGTTGGCAAAGTGGAAAGTCTGTGGATAAATGCGCTAAATGGTTTGTGGTACACAAGATTTTTACTCTGCTTAAATTTTAAGCAGAGTAATTGGATTTTCAGGCAGCCTGTTGGTCATAAAGCGCACGCACACTGATGCCAATTTGAGCAATACCTTGTGCCAAAACATTTTTGTCTGCCGCAATACTCATTCGTATGCACTGATGAGCATGGGGATAATTTTCAATATCTAAACCAACAAAAAAGTTTTCACCAGGAATAATTAATACACCTTGTTCTTTCAAGATTTCATACAATTTTTGACTGGAAACAGGCAAGTCCTCAAACCACATCCATAAGAAAATCGCACCTTCTGGTTGATGAATGTGCAAAGGATAGCCATCAAATTCGTGTTGCAAACATTGCACTGCAAATTCCGCTTGTGTTTGATAGAAAGGCTGAATCACATCATCTGCCAGTTTTTTCAGACTACCATCTGCCAACATCGGCGCAACAATTGCCGCCCCAAAACGTGTGGGCGAGAGATTGATAATGGCATTTAGGCTGCTGATGGCTTGCACCACTTCTGCATTTGCCAACACAATACCTGTTCTCAATCCAGGTAAACCAATTTTGGACAAACTGAAACACAAAATCATGTTTTCATGCCATTTTAATGTGGCTGGACTGTAAATGATGTTGGGAAATGGTGCACCATAGGCATTGTCCACAATCAAAGGAATGCCATGTTTGTGTGCCAATGTGTCCAAACGTGTCATTTCCTCATCGGTCAGCACATTACCTGTTGGATTGGTGGGCCGGGAACAACAAATGGCGCCAATGCTGCCTTGTTCCCAATCAGGCAAGCTCTCCAAAGCATCAAAATCCACGCGGTATTTAAAAAAACCGTCTTTACCCTTGTGCTGCACCTGCTCAATTTTCGGGCGCACAGAAACAAAATGACTACCTTCAGTATGCACATCGGCATAACCAATGTATTCGGGCGACAAAGGCAACAAAATACGCTTGCGCCCTGTTTCAAATTCGCCACCAAATAAATTAAACAAATAGAAAAAAGCGTTTTGCGAGCCATTGGTCAACGCAATGTTTTCAGGAAGCACCTGCCAACCATATTCACGTTTGAAAAACAAAACCAATTCATCAATCAACCCCTTATCGCCTTGTGGTGTAGAATAATTGAGTGCGCTATCTAAAGCCATAGCAGCTTGATTTTCATAACTTAAAATATGTAAACGCTCACGATATGCCGCATCCACCGCTTCAATACGCGCTGGATTACCACCACCCAACATTTTGATGTCACCACCTTGTGCCAAAGCTTGTCCCAAATCGTCCATCAGTTGCAAAATACCGCTTTTTTGTGTGAATTTTTGTCCAAATTTGGAAAATCGCATGTTTATTCCTTTAATCTAATCAATGATTGTTTTTCTTATGAAAAATCGGTTTCAGGCTGCCTGAAAAGACAAAGTGATTGCGATTCATCACAACCACCAAAAAATCCGCAAACAAGTTCTTAAATCAAAATAAATACGCTGATACAACCGATTGCTAAACCATCTATATACCACAATTAAAAATGCAGCAACTGGCATACGGAAATATCAGCGTATTTTTCATTTTAACCCAAAGCCTTACGCGCCCCCGCAAACAAGCGATACCACGCGCTCAACTCATGCTCGCGCCACTCATCGGGACACCAACTCATCTGCGCGGTGCGGAACACGCGTTCGGGGTGCGGCATCATAATCGTAACGCGACCGTCCGTTGTGGTAATGCCCGCAATGCCGTTGGGCGAACCATTTGGATTTAAAGGATATTCTTGCGTAACTTGACCCCAGCCGTCCACATATTGCAGGGCGATGTTCACATCATTTGGCACAGCACCATTTGAATTTAAATGCCCAAAATCCGCTCGCCCCTCACCATGACTCACGACCACAGGCAACATCGCACCACGCATTTCACGCAAAATTAACGATGGCGAATCAGGCACTTGCACTATGCTCAAACGCGCCTCAAATTGTTCCGATTGATTGCGCTTGAATTTTGCCCAATTTTGCGCGTTGGGAATGATTTCCGCCAACACACTGACCATTTGGCAACCGTTGCACACGCCCAAAGTTAAGGTATTGGGATTGTTGAAAAATTCGGCAAACTCATCGCGCAATCTGGGGTGGAACAAAATGGATTTCGCCCAACCTTCGCCCGCGCCCAACACATCGCCATAGCTGAATCCGCCACAGGCTGCCAACATTTGCATATCGGACAATTTCACGCGATTTGCCATTAAATCAGACATATGCACATCAATCGCTTGGAAACCTGCGCGGTGGAACGCCGCCGCCATTTCCAAATGACCGTTCACGCCCTGTTCGCGCAAAATGGCGATTTTCGGTTTCAGGCTGCCTGAAATGTAGGGCGCGGCAACGTCTTCTTTCAAATCAAAGGGCAAATCGGCAAACAAACGCGCTTTTTCATCGCCAATCAAGGCAAATTCGCTGTCGGCACACGCTGGATTGTCGCGCAATTTTTGGATTTGGTAAGATGTTTCCTGCCACGCTTTTTGCAAATCCAGTAAATCAAAAACGTGATTTTCATCGCTTTCAATGCGCATTTGCGTGTGATTGGGCTCAACCGCACCGATTTGGTAAATGGTTTCGGCAAAATCGTGATTTTCAAAAAGTGCTTGAATATACTGCAAATCTTCCGCGCGAATTTGCAACACCGCGCCCAATTCTTCGTTGAACAAAATGTCCAAATCCGACACATTGTTCACGAGTTTTTCCATGGCAAAATCTTCGTTCAAATCCAACACGATGCCACAACGCCCTGCAAACGCCATTTCCGCCACCGTTGCCAACAAGCCGCCATCGGAACGGTCGTGGTATGCCAAGATTTTGTTTTCATTGATTAAAATTTGCATTAAATCAAAGAATTTTTTCAGGCTGCCTGCGTCAATATCGGGGCTTTCGCCGCCCAAATCGTTCCACACTTGGCTCAATGCCGAACCGCCCATGCGCGATTTGCCCATGCCCAAATCAATCAGCAATAACACGCTGTTTTCAATCGGTTTTAAATCGGGCGTAACGGTTTTGCGAACATCTTGCACAGGCGCAAATGCGGACACAATCAAACTCAAAGGCGAAACAACGGCTTTGTTTTCGCCATTTTCCTGCCACACGGTTTTCATGGACAGGCTGTCTTTGCCCACAGGAATGCTCACGCCAAGTGTTTGACAAAATTGGGAAACCGATTGCACGGTGCGATACAAATTCGCGTCTTCGCCCTCTACGCCACAGGCTGCCATCCAGTTGGCGGACAATTTGATGTTGCCGATGTCGCCAATGTTCACGGCGGCGATGTTGGTCATTGCCTCGCCCACGCACATTCTGCCCGAGGCGGGCGCGTCAAATAAGGCGAGTTGTGGTTTTTCGCCCATGCTCATCGCCTCGCCCTTGTGGGTTTGGAAACCCATCAGCGTTACCGCGCAATCGGCAACTGGCACTTGATATTTGCCAACCATTTGGTCGCGGTGGGTCATGCCGCCTACGGTGCGGTCGCCAATGGTAATCAGAAAATGTTTGCTGGCAACGGCTGGCAAACGCATAACGCGGTAAACACTTTCTGTTAAATCATATTGTTGTGATTGGAACGCGCGTTTTTCAGGCTGCCTGAACTTATCCGTGCGTGTGGTTTTTGGCGGTTTGCCCAACAACACATTCAAAGGCAAATCCACAGGATTGTTGCCAAACACATCATCGCGCACCTGCAAATGACCGTCATCGGTTGCCGTGCCGACTACGGCAAAGGGGCAACGTTCGCGTTCACAAATTTTTGTAAACAATTCAAGATTTTCAGGCAAAATCGCCAAAACGTAACGCTCTTGCGCCTCGTTGCACCAAATTTGCATGGGCGACAAACCGTGTTCTTCCAAAGGCACATCGCGCAATTTGAACACCGCGCCACGTCCAGCGTCATTGACCAATTCGGGGAAAGCGTTGGATAAACCGCCTGCGCCCACATCGTGTATGGAAATAATCGGATTTTTGTCCGCGCCCAGTTGCCAGCAACGGTCTATCACTTCTTGGGCGCGGCGTTCAATTTCGGGGTTGCCGCGTTGCACGGAGTTGAAATCCAAATCCGCCGCGTTGCTGCCTGTATCCACCGATGACGCTGCTCCACCGCCCAAACCGATGAGCATGCCCTTGCCGCCCAGTTGGATTAACAATGCACCTGCGGGAATTTCGTGTTTATGTGTTTGTTCGGCTTGAATATTGCCCAATCCGCCTGCAATCATAATCGGCTTGTGAAAACCGCGCACGCTGCCTGAATGCGCCATTTCAAAAGTACGGAAATAGCCCAATAAATTGGGGCGACCAAATTCATTGTTGAAAGCCGCACCGCCAATGGGCGCGTCCATCATGATGTCCAAAGGCGAGGCGATGTGGTGCGGTTTGCCGTAGGGAATTTCCCATTTTTGTTTAAAATCAGGAATGTGCAAATTGGAAACCGTGTAGCCCGTCAAACCCGCTTTGGGGCGTGAGCCGCGACCTGTTGCGCCTTCATCGCGGATTTCGCCCCCTGCACCCGTTGCCGCGCCAGCGAATGGGGCGATGGCGGTGGGGTGGTTGTGGGTTTCCACTTTCATGATGATGTGGGTGTTTTCATCATGAAATTCATAGGCTTGATGATTGGGATTGGGGTAAAAACGCGCGATGTTTGCGCCCTCAATCACCGAAGAATTGTCTTTGTAGGCAACGATGGTGCCGTTGGGCGATTTTTCGTGGGTGTCGCGTATCATGCGGAACAGCGATTTTTCTTGTTTTTCGCCATCTAACACAAAGTCGGCATTGAAAATTTTGTGGCGGCAATGCTCGGAATTGGCTTGCGCGAACATCATCAATTCCACATCGGTGGGGTTGCG
>NZ_JAUNEC010000031.1 GCF_030525755.1 Alysiella sp. | reverse complement strand
AATTTATTGACGATGATGAATTGGTGGAAATCACGCCCAAATCGATTCGTTTGCGCAAGCGTTATTTGCAAGAGCATGAACGCCGCCGTCAGTATTCTTTGGCAAATAAAGAATAAAGCGGTTTGATGTTTTCAGGTAGTCTGAAAAACATTTTCACTGGAAAAACAAAACCATGGGACAAAAAATCCAATCCGTAAAAGGCATGAACGACCTTCTGCCCACCGAACAAAAAGATTTCAAACTCACATCGGCTTATTGGCAAGCCTTTGAAAACAAAATTCAAAACTGGACACGCCGATTTGATTACAAACAAATCCGCACCCCCATTGTGGAACAAACCAGCCTGTTTGTGCGCTCCATTGGCGAAGAAACCGATGTGGTTGGCAAAGAAATGTACACCTTTGCCGACAGCAACGACACATTGAGCCTTACCCTGCGTCCCGAAGGCACGGCAAGCTGCCTGCGCGCGGTGGTGGAACACAACCTGCTGCACGAAGCCCCACGCAAATTGTGGTACATGGGTGCCATGTTTCGCCGCGAACGCCCACAAAAAGGGCGTTACCGCCAATTTCATCAAGTGGGCGTGGAAGCACTCGGGTTTGCCGACCCCGATATTGACGCAGAAATGGTGGCAATGTGTGCCGATTTGTGGCGCGAATTGGGCATTTTGCAACATTTAACTTTGGAAATCAACAGCTTGGGTAGCCGTGAAGAACGTGCCGCACACCGTGCCGCTTTGGTCGCTTATCTGACTGAATTTGAAGATAAATTGGACGAAGACAGCAAACGCCGTCTCCACACCAACCCATTGCGCGTTTTGGACACGAAAAATCCAGATTTGCAAGAAATTTGCAACAATGCGCCGCGTTTGGTTGATTATTTGGGCGAAGATTCCAAAAAACATTACCAAACGTTTAAAGATTTGCTCACGGGTTTGGGCATTGATTTTGTGGAAAATCCACGTTTGGTACGCGGTTTGGACTACTACAACCACACCGTTTTTGAGTGGACAACCGACAAATTGGGCGCACAAGCCACAGTATGCGGTGGCGGTCGCTACGATGGTTTGATTGAAGAATTGGGCGGCAAACCCACGCCCTCCATTGGTTTTGCGATGGGCATTGAGCGTTTGTTGCTGTTGGTACGCGAACATGGCAGCCTACAAGTGGCGGATTCCCCTGATGTTTTCATTATGCAACAGGGCGATGGCTCAACTTTGCAAGCGATGAAATACGCCCAAATTTTGCGCGAAAACGGTTTTGACGTGGCGCAATTTTCAGGCAGCACCAAATTGAAAAATCAATTCAAACGTGCCGACCAATCGGGCGCACAATTTGCCTTGATTATTGCCGAAAGTGAATTGGCAAATCAAGAAGTTACCCTTAAAGACTTGCGTGGCGAGCGTGGGCAAATCACGATTGCTGCCAGCGAGTTGATTGAACAATTAAAAAGATGGGGGAGTTAAAAATGTCTGCACATCATGATGAACTTCAAGATATTGAAAACGCAAAACATTTTTGGAAAAATGGAGGTAAGTGGATTTTCGCATTTTTGCTTATGGCAGCGTTGGTTTATTTAGGTAAAGTGATTTACGATAGCCATATTGAAAGCAAAAATCATGAAGCAGCCACAATTGCATCAGAAATAAAAGGCGATATAAGCAAATTGACCGTGTTGCAACAGCAATTTGCTAACAGTACTGCTGTGGCACAAGCCAGCTTGGAAACAGCTGGACAACTTTTTGTGCAAGGTAAATACGATGATGCAATTGTGGTTTATCGCTGGATATTGGACAACAATAAAACGCCGCTTTTTCAAGCAGCTGCTGCACATAATTTGGCGGTGGTTTTGTTGCAACAGAAAAAATATGATGATGCATTGGCAGCATTAGATATGTCTGTTGAAGCAGATTATCAAGCCGTATTCAATGAAGCTCGCGGCGATATTTTCAGCGCGCAAGGTAAAAAAACAGAAGCATCTGGGGCTTATCAAGCAGCTTTAGATAAGCTGCCTGAAAATGCACCCAATCGTGAATGGTTACAAATGAAAAAAGCGGCTTTGTAAGCAAGTAGGCACACTTGGTTGAAATGTATTTGTTGAATGATGGGCTGTGATAAACAAACATATATGATATTGCTTATTCCGAATAGGGATTTAAATATCCGTATTTAAAGTTAATTCGGTTTTTATTTGACAGATGCAAGGCTTCTTCTCCTGTTTTCAGGCAGCCTGTTTATGTGGGTTGCCTGAATATTTTATGGTATGAACAATTTGGTTGGATTAAATAAGCTGCCTGAACACATTGGGCTTTGAAGTGGTTTGATGAATGATTATGTTGATTATCCGAAACTTAATTCATTGGTTGATTTTATGCATCAGCGCAATTCTGATGTTTATTTGTGTGTTGCCTGCGATGCTGGTGCCACAGGGACCAAATAAAGTGGGGCGACAATGGTCAAAATTGTTGTTGTGGTCTTTGAAAAACATCATTGGTTTGCATTATGAAGTACAAGGAGCCGAGCATATTCCTGCTAAACCGTCTATCATCTGCTCCAAACATCAAAGTGGCTGGGAAACTTTGGCTTTGCAAGAGATTTTTCCATTGCAAGTTTATGTTGCCAAAAAAGAACTTTTTTGGATTCCATTTTTTGGTTGGGGTTTGAAGATTGCCAAGACCATAGGTATAGACCGTAAAGCAGGTATGAAAGCATCGGCACAATTATTGGAACAAGGTCAGGCACGCAAGAATGAAGGTTTCTGGATTACCATTTTCCCCGAAGGTACGCGAGTTCCTGCAGGGCAGCGCGGTAAATATAAACAAGGTGCAGCACGCATGGCAAAAATGTTTGAAATGGATTTGGTGCCTGTGGCACACAACAGTGGTGAATACTGGCCCAAAAATTCATTTTTAAAATATCCTGGCACGATACAAGTTCGCATCGGTTCGCCCATTAAACACGAAAGTGGCAATGAACTTGAACTTACAGTGGCTTGTGAAAATTGGATTGAAGCGCAACAAGCCGAGATTACGGGTTATGGTCCATGTTATTCATTTACTAATCAAAAGGTTGTCTGAAAACATCATGGGCATTGTTTTGTACCACATTGGCGAGAAAATCATTGTTTTGCACATGACACGACGTACCAAAAAAAACATCATTTTGCGTCCACGCGATGCTGGCAGTATATATGTGGGTGTGCCAGCTTGGTTGGGGCAACGAGATTTATTGAATTGGTTGGATAAACATCAAAATATTGTATTGAGTGTTTTAAACCGTTCGCCCATGTTTTCACAAAATACCAATCAGCTGCCTGAACGAATTTGGTTTTTAGGTGAACCTTGTGTGGTGGAACAAGCGGCAATCACACAACTGGATTTTGCGCCACAAGAAAAACACATAAGGCTGCCTGAAAACTGGGATTATGTGCGTCAAAATACTGTGTTGCGTCAAGAATTGTTTCAGGCAGCCAAAGTACATTTATTACCTAAATTGGCAAATCATACGGTGCATTTGAATTTAAAACCCGTTGGTATGGCATTAAGTCGCGCCAAAACTTTTTGGGGCGTGTGTCGTTCACGCACAGGTATCCGTTTGAATTGGAGATTGATTGGTGCACCAAATTGGGTGCAAGATTATGTTTGTATTCATGAATTATGCCATTTGCTACACCCAAATCACAGTCCTGCATTTTGGGCGGTTGTTAATCAAGCGACACCACATACCCAAGCAGCAAAAAATTGGTTAAAAGCATACGGCAAAGAATTGTTTGTACTTGGATAAATTTTTTCAAAACTAAATGTGATAGGATAACTTTTTGTGTGGCTTTAATTTAAAATTTCATCTTTTTTCAGGCTGCTTGAAAAACCATTTTGTTATTGTGTTAAAAATATTTTTAGGAAATCTAATGTACCCACACCATATCAAATTACTCGTTTTATCATTGATGATTGCATTGGGCGTAACATCATGTAGTCAAAATGAAAAAAACAATAAACTAGGCAAAACGCCTGAAAAAACCGAGTTTGTAACTGAAGTTAAACCTCCTAAAAGCGATGGTACAGTAGGTATGCTCTTACCTGATTTTACGCAACTTGTGGCGCGTGAAGGTGGGGCGGTAGTCAATATTCAAGCCATGGGTAATGGCACAAGTAGTCATTATTCAGATGATCTGTCGTATGACTTTTTTCGCCGCTTATTTCCCAATCAGCCTGAATTGGGTGAAGAAGACCATGATGCCAATTTTGGTTCTGGTGTGATTGTCAGTCAAGATGGTTATTTATTGACCAATGCTCATGTGGTTAAGAATGCGGCAAATATTAAAGTTATGTTGAATGATAAACGTGAGTATCCTGCAAAATTAATTGGTTCAGATGAGAAATCAGACATTGCAGTTTTGAAAATTGATGCGGAAAACCTGCCTGTTGCCAAAATTGGTAATGCCAATGAACTGAAATCGGGCGAATGGGTGGCGGCGATTGGTGCACCATTTGGTTTTGATAATAGTGTAACCGCAGGTATTGTTTCTGCCAAAAATCGTACTTTACCAGGGGAAAATTACACCCCCTTTATTCAAACTGATGTGGCAATCAATCCTGGTAATTCAGGTGGACCCTTATACAATTTAAAAGGGGAAGTAGTTGGTATCAATTCACAAATTTATAGCCGAAGCGGTGGCTTTATGGGTATCTCATTTGCCATTCCGATTGATGTAGCGGTTAAAGTGGCAGAACAATTGAAAACCACAGGTAAAGTTCAGCGAGGGCAACTGGGTGTGGTTATTCAAGAAGTCAGCTACGATTTGGCACAATCTTTTGGTTTGGATAAACCCATAGGTGCCTTGGTAGCACGCGTGGTTTCAGGCAGCCCTGCGGAGAAAGCAGGTTTACAAGTGGGCGACATCATTCGCAGTGTTAATGGCGAAGAGGTGCGTTCGTCTAGTGATTTGCCAATGACCATCGGTGCATTGGCACCAGGTGAAGCCATTAGATTGGGTATTTGGCGCAAAGGTAAAGAAATGGAAACCCAAGTGGTGTTGGGTTCGGCTGATGCCATTCAAGAAATGCGCCAGACTGATGAAGCAGCGCGTTATTTGAACAATAACACACATTTTGAAGTGCCTGTGGCAGGTTTATGGTTGGCAATGCAAGAAAATGGTCTCAATCAACGCTTGATTGTGTTGCGCGCCGAAGGTGCAGCGAGACGAGCAGGGATGCGGCGTGGTGATGTGATTATACAGGTGGGCAATCAGCAAGTTGTTTCTCAAGAAACGTTTGAACAGGCTTTGCAGCAATCAGGTAAGCAAGTTCCCATTTTGATTGAGCGGGGTAATAGCACCGTTTATTTGGCTTTGATTTTGCCTTAATCTTATGGTTGTTTTAAATTAACACAGATAAATACAACGAGGCTGCCTGAAAGACCGATATTCATCTTTCAGGCAGCCTTTTTGTTTGATACATTTATTTTATGATTTGTGAAACCATTTGGCACGTACGATTTCCACTAACATGGGCAATACCGAAATCACAATAATGGCAATGACTACGGCACCAAAATGTTGTTTGACCCAAGGGTGATTGCCAAAAAAATGACCCAAATAAGTGAGCGATAAGACCCAAGCAAATGCGCCAATGATGTTGTAACGAATAAAACGTGCGTAATCCATTTTACCCATACCTGCAACAAAAGGGGCAAACGTGCGTACAATCGGCACAAATCGCGCCAAAATAATGGTTTTGCCACCATACTTGGCATAAAAAGCATGGGTTTTATCCAAATATTCGCGTTTGAAAATTTTTGAATCAGGATTGGCAAACAGTTTTGTGCCAAAATATTTGCCAATCGCAAAATTCAGGGCATCACCAATAATGGCAGCAATCAATAATAAAGCAACCATCATGTGTACATTTAATGCATCGTTTGAAACGGCTGCTACTGCACCTGCGGCAAACAGCAATGAGTCACCTGGTAAAAAAGGGGTTACGACTAAACCTGTTTCGCAAAAAACAATCAAAAAAAGTATGCCATACAGCCAAGTACCGTGAGTGGCAGTCAAAGCAGCCAAATGTTGGTCAATGTGTCGGATAAAGTCAATTAAATCCAAAATCATGTTTTCTATTCCATTTTAAGAATGTGTGCGTTGTCGCATTTGTTCAAATAGGCAGACTGTGGCAGCCATGGCGATATTGAGTGATTCCGTTTGTCCCAGCATGGGAATGTGTACTGTGGAATCGGCGCACTCAATCAAATCAGTAGCCACGCCGCTGCCTTCATTGCCAAACAACCATGCGGCAGGTGAACGTAAATCCAAGTGATACAAATTTTGTGGATTTTTACCTGTTAGCGCAGTGGCATAAATGGCATGGGTGTAATTGGCGTGCCATGCATTTAAATCAACTCGTTCACAAATGGACAACAAAAAATGCGCCCCCATGCCTGCACGCAAAACTTTGGGCGACCATGCATCGGCACAACCTTTGCCTAAAATCACTTGCTTGATGCCTGCTGCTGTGGCACTGCGTAAAACCGTCCCCATATTGCCTGGGTCTTGTACGCGGTCAAGCACCACACAATCGCCTGTGGTAAATGGGGTGTGTTTTTCAGGCAGCTTGATGATGGCGGTAATCTCATCTGCATTGCTTAAACTGCTGATTTTATTCAGTGCATCATCGGCAGTTATCACACAAATTTGTTCGGGCAGCCTGTGTTTTAGGGCTTGAATTTCGGGTTTGTTTAAGCGATGTTGGGGTATGAACACGGTTTCGGGTGTGTTGCCGCTATTGAGCCACGATACCAATAGATGTGTTCCTTCTAAAACTGCTTGTTTTTGTTCGCGGCGGTATTTGCTGTTGCTTAACAGTTTTGCCAAATGTTTAATTTGAGGGTTTTGTGATGATGTGATGGCGGTCATATTTGGCTTTCAGGCTGCCTGAAAAAAGGGTGGTTGAATTAAGCAAAAAAACCCATTTTAACTTGAATCAGTTTTTCCAATTCACGCAGAACACGGCGACGTGCAACAAAAAATACAATGTGGTCGCCATCTTGTAAAATAACTTCGTGTCGCCGTCCCATGATGACTTCATCGCCACGCACAATAGTGGCAATGTGGCAGCCATGTGGCCATTTGATTTCATCGACGCGGCGACCAACTAATGAAGAGGTGCTTTTGTCGCCGTGTACAATAACTTCAATGGCTTCAGCAGTACCGTGTCGCAATGGGTAAACCGCTGCGATGTCGCCACGCCGAATGTGGGCAAGTACGCTGCCAATGGTAATGTGATGAGGTGAAACCACAATGTCAATTTGATTGCCAGTAAGTAAATCCACATAACGGGCGCGGTTAATCAGGCTGATGACCCTTTTTGCGCCCAAGTTTTTTGCCAACAAGCCTGCCATGATGTTGTTTTCATCGTCATTGGTAATCGCACAAAATACGTCAATTTCATCAATGTATTCACGCTCTAATAGAGATTCATCGGTAGCTGAACCGTGTAAAATCAGCGTATTGTCCAAATTTTCTGCCAGCCATTCGGCACGATTAGGATTGTTTTCTATGATTTTGATGTTGAATTTGTTTTCCAATTGTTTGGCAAGGCGATAACCGATGTTGCCACCACCTGCAATCATGACACGGTGGTTGTTTTGTTTAAAGTCAAACAGTACGTACATTACGGAAGACATATGTGCGGCATCTACGGCAAAACAAATTTCATCGCCTTCCTCAATTTGGGTGTCGGGAGTAGGTACAATTAGACGTGTGTTGCGGTAAATGGCGCAAATTTGACAATCGCTGGTTTCAGGCAGCATCATGCCAACATTGAGTGGCGTTTGTCCTACTATCCAGTCGCCTTCTTTGGCTTGAGCGATGACCATACGGACTTTTTCATGGGCAAAAGGCAAAACTTGTAGGGCGCGTACATAGTTCAGTAAACCAGCCAAATGTTGTGTAACCAGTTGTTCGGGGTGTATGGAATCGGTAACGGCAAAGGCATTTAGGCTGCCTGAAAGATGATGTTCTTCATCTTGTTTGTGTTGTTGCGTCATGCCGTATTCCAAATAGTCTGATGAACGGACACGGGCGATTCGCTGTGGAATATTGAATAAATCCGCAGCCAAACGACATGCGGCCAAATTGGTTTCATCGCTGCGCGTTAATGCCAATAACATATCGGTATCGTGTGCGCCTGCGCGTTCCAGCATCACGGGCGAAGCACCATTGCCTGTTAGGGTTTGCACGTCTAAACGACCATTGATGCTTTGCAAAGCATTTTCATTGGTATCAATAATGGTTACATCGTGGTTGGGCATGGAGGCTAACTCTTGAGCGATGGTTGAGCCAACTTGTCCACTACCTAAAATCAGGATTTTCACGGTTTAAAGGCTGCCTGAAAGAAAATATGCATTATAGCGTTTTTTCTTTCAGGCAGCCTGTATTTCATGTGTGTGATTTAACGGCGTGGACCTGCCATGCGGTTGATGATTTTTTCCCCTTTGATTTGATGTACGATTGCCATGGCAATGTGTCCTGCCGCCAAAACAAACAATATCCAGCCTAATTTGCCATGTAAAAGATTACCCATTTGGCTCATCCATTGGATTTTTTCAGGGGCTTTGTCCAATACGGTGTAGCCAAATACTTCCATTGCTCCGCGTGCGCTGCCGTATTGGCGTAATACACCTACCAAAGGCACAAGCAACATCACAGCATAAAGTGCCAAATGCCCAATTTTTACAATGAGATTACCATATGGACGGTTTTTAAAGTTTACCGCAGCCCAAACCAAGCGTATGGCACATAAAATCAGCAAGATGAAACCAACCGATTTATGGTAATTCATTAAACTCATGTATTCTTCATTGTAATTCCAAGCGGCAACACTAAACAGCATAAAGGCAAAACCTGCTGCCATGCCCCAATGGAGCAAGCGACTGATGATGCCATAATATTGATGATTGTCTTTCATGGTTGTTCCTTAAATGGTCATTATTGTGATAAAACTGCGCATTATAGGCGAAATTACAGAGTGAAATGGGTAAGAAAAATCAGCGTGGGTAAAGATTTGCAAGTGTCAAAAAAGGGTTTTTGTTTTACCATTGCGTTTATTTTTGATGTTTGATTTGAATTATGTCCCCTTTTTTGAAATATTTAGAAGCCTATTTATTGCGTTTACAACAGTTAAACCGTTCGCCACATACTTTGGCAGCTTATCGCCGTGATTTAATGGAATTGGCACAATGGCTGCCTGAAAACATGATGCCACAAGAAGCTGATTTCACAAAAGCATTTAAATCTTTATCGCAGCGTGGCAACAGCAGCAGCACTTTGGCACGCAAATTGTCGTCTTGGCGACAATATTGTCGCCATCTTCATGATTTAGGTGTGTTGCCAGAAGATGTCTTGATGTGGCTCCGATCACCCAAAAAAGCAGAACGTTTACCTCGTGCTTTGGACAGGGAAGAATTGGTATATATGTTGCAACATCAAGATGATGCTAATGATATGTTGTCTTCGCGTGATGTTGCCATTGTGGAATTGTTGTATGGTAGCGGCTTGCGTTTATCGGAATTGAGTGCTTTAAACTTGGGCGATGTGCATTTTCAGGCAGGTTGGGTTAGTGTACAAGGTAAGGGGCGTAAACAACGCCGTGTACCTTTAACCCAAGTTTCGCTTACCGCTTTACAAACGTATTTGTCGCTGCGTTGCGCTGCACCCAATGAAACCGCGTTGTTTACAGGTAAAACAGGTCGCCGTTTGGGCAACCGTCAAATTGCCAAACGTTTGGCATTATGGGCGCAACAGCAGGGTTCGCGTCATATCAGCCCGCATATGTTGCGACACAGTTATGCCAGCCATCTTTTACAAGCATCGCGTGATTTGCGTGCAGTTCAAGATTTATTGGGACATGAACAGCTTTCTACCACGCAAATTTACACCAAATTGGATATGGATTATTTGGCAGCGGTTTATGATGAAATGCATCCACGTGCACGAAGGAGTGTGGAAAATGACCACGAAACCCTGCAAAAAGATGAATAAACCCATTTATGGCTAACTCATTTTATAGTCAAGTCATTTAAAAACAATACAATTGTATGGTGTAATAAGTTGCACCATATATTGAGTTTTCAGGCAGCCTTAACAATGCACGAAGAACGTGAAAAGGCTGCCTGAAAACCATTGTGTGTGTTGCAGGCAGCCTGATTTTAGCGTTTGGGGTCGTTGGGGCGCAAAGTGGGAATGAGTTTATCCAAAATACCATTGATGAATTTATGGCTGTCTGTCCCACCAAAAGTTTTGGTGACTTCAATCGCTTCATTGATGATAACGGCATAGGGTGTTTCGGGCATGGCTTTGAGTTCATGTACTGCCATCAGCAAAATACTTTTTTCAATCGGATTGATGAGTTTTTCATCTCGGTCTAATTCAGGGCGAATCAGCTGCATATAATCAATTTGGTTTTCCAAGACACCAAAGAAAATGTGGGTAAACAATTCATCATGGGCATTTTTAAAATCGCTGTGCTCACGGGTTTGGGTAGCTATTTCATGTGTGGGACGTTTGTTTAATGCAGTTTGATAGAGGGCTTGTACGGCAAACTCTCGTGCACGGCGACGTGGTGATTTTTTAGGGTGTTTTTCATTCATGATGCGACTTTCTTGTAAATAAATCCTGGGTTTCAGGCAGCCTGCTTGATGATGTGGCTGCCTGAAATGTGTTATACCATTTCGTTTAAGGCATTAATTAAATTGGCAAGTTCTACTGCTACAATCGCTGCATCTTCGGCTTTTTCACGAATGCGGACATGAGCTTGTTCATCGTTTTCGGTTGTGAGAATGGCGTTGGCAATTGGAATATTGAAATCCAAACCAATGCGTGTGATGCCTGCGCCTGATTCATTGGCAACAAGTTCAAAATGATAGGTTTCACCGCGTATGACTGCACCTAGTGCAATCAAAGCATCGAAGTTTTCGCTGGTAGCCATATTTTGTAATACAAGTGGCACTTCCAAAGCACCTGGAACAGTAGCCAGTGTGATGTCTTCATCAGACACGCCCAAAGTGTGTAATTTTTGGCGCACTACGTCCAGCATGGCACTACCAATTTCATTGGAAAAACGGGCTTGTACAATGCCAATTTTCAGCTGTTTGCCATTGTGGTTAGGTGAAATGATGTTCATGGTTTTCACTTTCTAATGGTTAATTAAACTATCCAAAGTTTTCAGGTCACTTTTAGAACCTGTATTCATAAGATTGATGGCTTGATTCGATGGTCAATTCTTGCGAATACAAGGCGGATTTTCATGCCAATATTGAACATATTGTCGTGAAAAGCCAACACAGTAGGCGCATGAAGTGGCGATAAAAGCAAGCTATTGAGATTGTGAGTGCAGGTTCTTAATCTTTGGGTTGCCAATCAGCAACAGGTATAAAATCAGCGGCTTCATTATTCCATTCCCATGCGCCTTGTGTTTCGTGAACGATGCGACTGAATGCACTTTGTT
Organism: Alysiella sp.; assembly: GCF_030525755.1. Classification (GTDB taxonomy): domain Bacteria; phylum Pseudomonadota; class Gammaproteobacteria; order Burkholderiales; family Neisseriaceae; genus Simonsiella. The sequence continues at coordinate 8,899 of NZ_JAUNEC010000031.1, read as the reverse complement.
TTTCTAAAACCGCAGACAAAGGCACAATGTGAAAATGGTCGGGATTATCTGTAAATTCATCGCTTTCGTTACCGCTGAAAAAACGCCAACCGCTGTCATTATCAAAAACAGGTGCTTCGCGATAGGCGAAACCAATGGGGTGTTTTTGTTCGGTAATTTCGGTGCTGGCAATGGCGTATTGCAATGCCGAAGTTAAGGCTTGTGCAAAAGTAGGGGACATAAATCGGAATTTCCATTTTTAAGATGAGTAATCAGGCTGTCTGAAAGGGTAGAACAGCAATGCCACTATTGCCCAGTTTCATTGCCAATTCTTGGGCTGTACCGTGTTTGCCAATCGGATAATTGGGAGCGATTTGTGATAAGGGCAACATCACAAAACTGCGCTCATGTGCGCGAGGGTGGGGTAGAATTAAGTTGGGACTATCCAAACATTGATGATTGAAATCAATGATGTCCAAATCCAAAGTGCGTGGTGCATTGCGGAATGTACGCACACGACCAAATTCATTTTCAATTTCTTGAAGTTTTGATAAGAATTGCACAGGTGTCATGCTTTTTTGAATGTGCAATACTGCAACCGCATTCACAAAATCAGGCTGTTCTGCATAACCAAAGGGCTTGCTTAAATACAAGGGCGATAAAGTTAAGGACAGAATTTCAGGCAGTGAAGCCACAGCTTGTGCGGCTTTTTCTACCTGTTGAGCAGGGTTTGCCAAATTGCTGCCAAAAGCAATCACAGCAGTATGAAATTCAGACATCTTTAACACTTTCAGGCAGCTTAACGATTTTGTTTCATCAAACGTTGTTTCTCACGTTTCCAATCGGCTTCTTTGGACGCATCACGTTTATCGTGTAATTTTTTGCCCTTTGCTAAACCGATTTCTGCCTTGATGCGACCTTTATGGTAGTGCAAATTCAATGGCACAATGGTGTAGCCTGCTCGTTCGGTTTTACCAATCAATTTGTTGATTTCACGTTGGTTGAGCAATAATTTTCTGGGTTGAGTGGGGTTGGGTTTGACATGGGTTGATGCCGTTGGCAATGCCGTAATGTGGCAGCCAAGTAAATAAAAAGCATCTTTGCGCCAATAGATATAGCTTTCTTTAAGTTGTACGCGTCCAGCACGGATGGCTTTGACTTCCCAGCCTTCCAGTACCAAACCTGCCTGAATTTGCTCTTCAATAAAATAATCATGAAAAGCCTTACGATTATTGATGATGGACATGATGTTTTTGTGTTTTCCTTGCAACTCGTTTTATTTTAGCAGAATTCACGGTTAGGCTGCCTGAAAAATAGGGTTAATGTGCCATGAACACAATCAATTTATTCAGCTCATGGTTTGAATAATCAGGTTTTCTTTATGAATTTATTTCAATTTCTGTCTTGACGGAAATAATTAGACTTCTTACAATTCAAAATAATATTTGTCAGACAAATAAATTGGGATTATTTTTGTCTGAAAAAATTTCACGCTATAAGAATAAATTTTATCGAGAACAGAATGAAATTGAATCCAACTACCGAAAAATTTGTATTACATTGGGGCGAAATGGGTACAAAATGGGGAGTGAACCGCACCATTTCACAAATTCATGCTTTATTGTACATCATTGGTCGTCCCATGAATGCCGATGAAATTGTTGAAACTTTAGATATCGCACGTTCTAACGTTTCAACCAGCATTAAAGAATTACAAGGTTTGGAGTTGGTACAAACGGTACACATTTTAGGCGATAGACGTGATCATTTTGCTACTTCTGATGATGTATGGACACTGTTTCGCACTATTGTGGAAGTGCGTCAGCGTCGCGAAATTGAACCTACTGTGCGTTTTTTGAATGAGCTGATTCAAAGTCCAGAATTCCAATTTGAAAACGAAATTGTTAAGCAACGTATTGTTCAAACACATGACTTTGTTTCTACATTAACCATTTGGGCAAATGAAATGTTGAAATTACCCACAACAACAATGACTAAAATTTTAAAAATTGGTGCAGGAATACAAAAATTTTTCCAATAACCGCACATTAATTCAAGCTGCCTGAAATTATCATGGTTTTGTTACGGTGTGCATGATGATTTCAGGCAGCTTGTTTATGACCGTGTGGATTTAACTGCGGTAATCGGCATTGATGGACACATATTCTTGTGTTAAATCACAAGTATAAATTGTGATTTCATGCTCACCTGTACGTAAATCAATCAAAACATCAATTTCATCTTGTTGCATGACTGCCTGTCCTTGTTCTTCAGTATAACTTTCAGCACGTCCTCCCTTTTCTGCAACTAATACATTACCTAAATACAATTTCAAAGCATCAATTTCAATATTTGCACCTGAATAACCAATAGCAGCCAAAATGCGTCCTAAATTGGGGTCGCTGGCAGAGAAAGCGGTTTTAACCAAGGGGGAATGGGCAATGGCATAAGCCACTTTACGCGCATCTTCACGGCTGTTGGCGTGCATCACACGAATGGTAATGAATTTACTTGCACCTTCGCCATCTCGCACAATTGCTTGAGCCAGTTCTAGTGCGGTTTCCAATAACAGTTGTTTCACTTGTGTGTAACGCGGGTCGGCAAGATTATCAATTTCATTTTGACCACAACGTCCTGTGGCAATGATGACAAAACTGTCATTGGTGCTGGTGTCGCCATCTACGGTAATGCAGTTAAATGTTGCATTGACAATTTCTTCTGTCATTTGCTGTAAAACAGGTTGTGCAATACAAGCATCGGTGGCAATAAATCCCAGCATGGTTGCCATATTGGGACAAATCATGCCTGCACCTTTGGCAATACCTGTTACTTTAACCATATGATGATTACCGATTTGACCGCTACGATGTGCTGCTTTGGGTACAGTATCGGTAGTCATAATGGCATGCGCAGCTTCTGCCCAATTTGAAGCTTGAATGTGGGGTAGGGCTGCCGTGATTTTTTCAATTGGCAAAGGTTCTAAAATCACACCTGTGGAAAAAGGCATCACTTGATTGGGTAAGCAATTCAGTTGTTCAGCAGTAGCTTGACACATTTGTAAGGCGTGTTCCCGTCCTTTTGCACCTGTGCCTGCATTGGCATTACCTGTATTGATGATGAGTGCACGCACACCACCGGCATCAAAAAGATGTTTGCGTGCAATGTGAACAGGAGCAGCACAAAAACGATTTTGTGTAAATACCGCGCCTACGGTGCATTCGGGGTTTAACGCGATTAAGGTCAAGTCGGTGTGGTGATTTTTTTTGATACCTGCTTGGGCAGTATAAATTTCCACGCCATCAATGGCAGGCAGTTGATCTGGAGTTTTGGCAATTAAATTAACGGGCATGATGGTCTCCCATAAAAAAAATCAACAATAAGGCTGCCTGAAACAAAGTTCAATGCAGATGACAGATTAGAAATTGAGTTTGTGATTTCAGCAATCTTGCTTGCCGTAAGTTTCGCTGCGGAGCAAATCGCGTACGGCTTGCTCAAATTGTTGCAAGGTGCTTTGTGCGTGTTGGGCGTTGTCGCCTTTCACGTCCAGATACAGCTTGATTTTCGGCTCGGTGCCAGATGGTCGGATAATCAGGCGGCTGCCGTTGTTCAAATGGTAAACCAAGATGTTGTTGGGTTCTGTGCCATTCATGTAATCTTTTGACTGGACAACCGCATTTTCGCCAATTTGGGCGGGTGGATTTTGGCGGAATGCGTCTGTTAGTTTGCCAATGTCTGCCAAATCATTGACGCGCAAGGAAATTTGGCTGCTGGCGTATGCGCCAAATTCTTGTGTAAAATCATTCAGATAATCTTGAATGCTTTTGCCTTGTGCTTTCAGGCTGCGTACCAAATCCACAAAAACCACGGCGGCGGAAATGCCGTCTTTGTCGCCCACTTTTTGTGGGTCTACCAAATAGCCCAAGGCTTCTTCAAAGCCGAACACCAAATTGGGGACTTTGGCGATGTATTTGAAACCCGTCAGCGTTTCTTCGTTGGCGAAACCGCATTTTTGCGCGATGTTTGCCAAAGCAGGCGAGGATACCAGGGAACACGCCAAAGTACCTGATTTTTCAGGGCGATTTTTGGCAATGTGCCATGCCAGCATACAGCCCACCACGTTGCCATGCAGGGGTTTCCATTCGCCCTGTTCGTTGGGAATGGCAACGGCTAAACGGTCGGCATCGGGGTCGTTGGCGATGATGAATTCGGCATTTTTTTCTTTTGCCAATGCGATTGCCAAATCCAACGCGCCTTTTTCTTCGGGATTGGGAAAGGCAACGGTGCTGAATTTGGGGTCGGGTTCGGCTTGCGTGACCACAATGTGGGGCAGGGGCAAATTGGCTGCCTGAAAGGTTTTGAGCAAGGTTTCTTTGCCCACGCCGTGCATGGCGGTGTACACATAATTCAAATCGCAGGCTGGTTGAACGGCAAGTTGTGCGGTTTTTTCAATGTATTGATTGATGACTTCTTCACCCAAAATGTCAAAATTGGGGCTACGCGCATAATCGTTGATGTTGATTTGTGCTGCCAAATCAATTTGTTGGGCGATTTGAATATCGGCTGGCGACACGATTTGTCCGCCACCATGTTGTTTGCCCAAATAAACTTTGTAGCCATTGTCATCGGGTGGATTGTGGCTGGCTGTAACCATCACGCCAGCCGTGGTGTTGAAATGGCGAATCGCATAAGCCAACACAGGCGTGGGCAACAAGCGTGGCAAAAGCAGCGTTTTGATGCCTGCACCTGCCATGATTTCAGCCGTGTCTTGTGCGAAGATTTGGGAATTTTTGCGCCCATCGTAGCCAATTACGATGGAGGGTTCGCGGTCGTTTGCCAGCAAATAATTTGCCAGACCTTTGGCGGCTTGGGCAACCAAAACGCGGTTCATGCCCATGCTGCCTGCCTGCAAACGTCCGCGCAAGCCAGCCGTGCCAAATTGTAAGCGGTCGGCAAAACGCGCTGCCAATTCTTTTTCCGCAGCCACATCGCCCGATTGGGCTTGATTGAGCAGATTTTGCAATTCGGTGCGCGTTTCGGTGTCGGGGTCTTGGGCGAGCCAGTTTTGGGCTTTTTTGTGGAGTGAAGTCATGATGGTTTGTCTTTATTTTTAAGAAAAATGAAACAAAAAACTGCTTGAAAATGTGTTTCCAAAAATCTTTTCAGGCAGCCTGTTATGCTCAATATCAATAATAAATTGAGAAATGGCATGAGTCAGGCTGCCTGAAAAGGGTTGTTTAAATTTGGTTGTGTTGTTTTTTTTGTTGGCGTTCTAAACGGCGTTGACGGCGTTTGGTCAAAAGTGCATTTTTGCGTGCCAGTAAACTTTGGCGTTTTCGCCACCACCAGCCAATGATGATGACCACACCAATACCCAATAAGACAAACAATACATTTTGAAAACGGTGTACCTGTCGCATCAGCCAATCTTTATTTTCTGCACCATAACTGCCCAAATAAACCCAAATGGGTACGGAAATCAGGGCGGCAAATCCGTCCATCAGCAGCCATTGCCAAAAGGAAATACGCCCACTCATGCCAGCTGTAAGAAAAATGGGACTGCGTAAACCTGGAAGGAAACGCGCCACAAACAGAACACGGTTGCCATATTGGTCAAATTTTTTTTGTACTTGGGCATAGCGTTTGGGAGGCATCAGTTTCATAATCAATTTGAAACGCAAAATGCGTTCGCCATAATGACGACCGAGTATGAACATCAACCCATCGCCCACCAAAACGCCAGTCATACCTACGGCAAACATGATGTGGACATTGGTGTAGCCCAAGCCTGAAATCACGCCACCTGCAACCAAAGTGATATCTTCTGGAATGGGAATACCGAAGCCACACAAGACCAGTACTAAAAATACAGCGGCGTAACCAAATTGGATAAAAAAAGTTTCAAGTAAGGCAAGCATATTGTTATATCGGTTAATGGGCTGTTGAGTGTTTCAGGCAGCCTTGTCGTTAATCATGATGACTTTAAAAATAAGTTTTTCAGGCAGCTTGATGAATGGCGGCAGCGATTTTTTCAGCACTTGCTTGTGCTAATGTGGCTTGTTCAGCTTCTACCATAACACGGATAACAGGTTCTGTGCCTGATGCACGCAAAACCACGCGACCGCGATTGCCCAATTCGGCTTCCACTTCGTTTAATGCAGCAACCGAAGCAGCTTGCCAATCTTGATCTTTTTGAATGCGAACGTTAATCATGGTTTGTGGGTAAGGCTGCCAATCTACGGCTGTGGTTAAGTCTTCTTTTAAGATTTGCAAAGCGGCCAAAACCTGTAAGGCAGAAATGGTGCCATCTCCTGTATTGTGTTTGTCCATGCACAAAATGTGCCCAGATGCTTCGCCGCCGATGAGCCAACTACGTTGATGAAGTTGCTCTAAGACATAACGGTCGCCCACTTTGGCGCGTGCAAACTCAATACCGCGTGCATTTAAAGCTTTTTCCATTGCCAAATTGCTCATAACCGTACCGACTACACCGCCTTGTAATGTGTTTTGTGTGGCACGGGCTTTGGCAATGATGTAAATCAATTTGTCGCCATCGTAAACCATGCCGTGTCTGTCCACCATGATTAGGCGGTCGCCATCGCCGTCAATCGCAATACCATAATCGGCTTCATTTTGTAAAACGGCTGCCTGCAAAGATTTAACGTGTGTGGCACCTACTTTATCATTGATGTTGAAACCGTTTGGTTGATTGCCAATTTCAATCACATTGGCACCCAACTCATGAAACACTTTGGGCGTGGTGTTGTAACCTGCACCATTGGCGGTATCTACCACAATTTTTAAACCGTATAAATCCAAATGAGTGGGGAAAGTGGATTTGCAAAACTCAATATAGCGGTCTTGTGCGCCTTCAATTCTGCGTGCACGCCCCAATGCCAATGAGGGACGGGTTTGCATTTCTTTGTCTAATTCTGTTTCAATTGCCAATTCCAGCTCATCACTTAATTTCACGCCGCCTTCTGCAAAAAATTTGATGCCATTATCGGAAAATTCGTTATGTGAAGCGGAAATCATCACACCACCAGCCAAACGCATGGCACGGGTTAAATAGGCAATCGCAGGTGTAGGTAATGGACCTGTTTGCAACACATTGATGCCTGCTGCGGTTAAACCAGCTACCAAAGCCGTTTCCAACATATAACCAGAGATACGCGTGTCTTTACCGATGATGACGGTGGGTTTGTGTTCACCATCGTGTTTGACCAGTGCATTACCAAATGCGCAACCCAACTTTAAAACAAAATCAGGCGTAATGGGAAATTGACCGACTTGACCGCGTACACCATCTGTACCGAAATATTTTCTTGCCATGATGTTCAATTGAAATGGATTGATGTGTGATGTCTTATTGTAAAGAAAAAAGCCTACTCGTGCCATGATTGCAACTGATTTTTACGGATTTTAGCGCAAAGGTTTTCAGGCTGCCTGAAAAACAATGAACTTTATTTGCGTTTGGACGTGGTAATTTCAAGTTAAATCAAGTAAAATTTCTGTGCTGCTTGAAAAGGCACAAACGTTTTGACAAATGGTTTTCATCATTCATTTATTTTTAGGAGCAAACATGTTCTCAAAAAGCGTTACCATTGAAAAATACGACCCCGAATTAGCCGCCGCGATTGCTGCCGAAGTACAACGCCAGCAAGACCACATTGAGCTGATTGCGTCTGAAAACTATGTAAGCTGTGCCGTGATGGAAGCACAAGGCAGCCAACTGACCAACAAATACGCCGAAGGCTACCCCAGCAAACGCTATTATGGCGGCTGTGAACACGTTGATGTGGCAGAACAACTGGCGATTGACCGCGTGAAAAAACTGTTTGGCGCAGAATACGCCAACGTGCAACCGCATTCAGGCAGCCAAGCCAACCAAGCGGTGTACGCAGCCGTGTTGAAACCCGGCGATACGATTTTGGGCATGAGCTTGGCACATGGCGGACACTTGACACACGGTGCCAGCGTGAACATTTCAGGCAAATTGTACAACGCCATCACTTACGGTTTGGACGAAAACGAAGTGCTGAACTATGCCGAAGTAGAACGTTTGGCTTTGGAACACAAGCCGAAAATGATTGTGGCAGGCGCGTCTGCCTATGCCTTGCAAATTGATTGGGCGAAATTCCGCGAAATTGCCGACAAAGTGGGCGCGTATTTGTTTGTGGACATGGCGCATTATGCGGGTTTGGTGGCAGGTGGCGAATACCCCAATCCTGTGCCATTTGCCGATTTTGTGACCACCACCACACACAAAACGTTGCGTGGACCTCGCGGTGGCGTGATTTTGTGCCGCGACAATACGCATGAAAAGATTTTGAATTCAACCATTTTCCCAAGTTTGCAAGGTGGCCCACTCATGCACGTGATTGCGGCAAAAGCGGTGGCATTCAAAGAAGCCCTTGAACCTGAATTCAAACAATACGCCAAACAAGTGAAAATCAACGCGGCGGCAATGGCAGAAGAATTGGTAAAACGCGGTTTACGCATTGTGTCGGGTCGCACCGAAAGCCATTTGTTTTTGGTGGATTTGCGCCCGAAAAACATCACGGGCAAGGCGGCAGAAGAAGCGTTGGGCAAAGCACACATCACCATCAACAAAAACGCCATTCCCAACGACCCTGAAAAACCGTTTGTAACCAGTGGCATTCGCGTGGGTGCGTCTGCGATTACTTCGCGCGGTTTTGATGAAGCCGATGCGCGTGAATTGGCAAATTTGGTGGCAGACGTGTTGGAAAACCCCAACGATGAAACCGTGTTGGCGCAAGTGGCAGAAAAAGCCAAAGCCTTGTGCGACAAACGTCCTGTTTATGGTACGTAATGATTGATTTTTTTAATTGAAAAATCGCATTCAGGCAGCCTGAAAAGTGGCAATTTCGCTTTTCAGGCTGCCTTTCAGTACACGACAAAA
>NZ_JAUNEC010000030.1 GCF_030525755.1 Alysiella sp. | reverse complement strand
TAATCAATATTTAAAGAACAACTTACTTCAATCAATCCTGCCGTAGCAGCGAAAACCGAATTATGCCCACAATCCTCCACAACGTCAAGCACTCAATCACACTCAAATACCCAAAAACACACAAAATCAATGATAATTAAAGATTTTTTTTCAAAATATTTGGCATTCATTCATTGTCAGACTATTTCAAAAGATTTTTTACTTAAAAAAATTAAAAATAAGATTGTTTGAAATACCAATAAAAATCAAATCTCTAATGCAAAACCAGAATAAAAAAAACGTAACTCATTGACAAAAAAAAAAAAACATACAATAAAATCATTCAATCAAGCTTTTTTATCCCAACCCCCAAACTTTTAGGAGAAAACCATGCCTTTACCATTTATTTTAGGTGCCGCTGCATTGGCTGCTGCTGGATACGGTGCAAAAAAAGCCTATGATGGCTACGAAGATAAAACCGCCGCCGAAAACATTACCCAAGATGCCAAAAATAAATACGATACAGCTGAAAAAAACTTTTTAAAAGAAAATGATTTTTTAAGCAACGATTTGGAAAAATTAGGCGAACTGCAACTGCAAATTGGTCAAGATTTTGCTGAATTTCGCAAATTATCCGAAGAATTACTGGCAAAAATCAATCAAGCTCACAACAGCAAAGATTTAAACATTCACATTCCACAACACCGCTTAAACGAAATCAAAAAATTTGAATTTTCCACCACAACTTATTTGGCACAAGTAGCTGGCGGTGGTGCTGTTGGTGCGGCAGCTGCCTATGCCACTTACGGTGGTGTAATGGCTTTGGGTGCAGCTTCAACTGGCACCCCCATTGCCGCCTTATCAGGCATTGCTGCCAAAAATGCAGCTTTGGCGGCTTTGGGCGGTGGCTCAATCGCATCAGGAGGGCTAGGTATTGCTGGCGGCACTGCTGTATTGAGTGGCGTGGTGGCAGCACCTATTTTGGCAATTGCGGGCTGGGCTTATGCTTCTCATGCTGAAAAGGCTTTATCTCATGCTTGCAATATTGCCGACCAAGTTGATGCCGCCATCAAAAAATTTGATGCAAGCATCGTGCATTTCAAAAAAATCCGCACTTATGTGGACAATATGCACTTTGAAATCAAACGTATCTACCTTATATTTCAACAATATTTTGCTGAACTGAAAAAATGCCATGAAATTTTGACATTCGGTGGCAACATTGATTTACTGGAAGACAAAATCATTCAAGCCGTTGAAAATGGCTATATGGTGGCTGCTATTTTAACTGACATCATTACCACGCCTTTGTTCAAAACCAAAACTGATGAAAACGGTCAAGTATTGTTAGACGAAAACCAAAACCCACAAATTGAAACCGATGAAAACGATTTGCAAGTTTTAAACACCGAAGGCATTGATGCTGCATTAAACAAAGCCCAAAACGACATGAAATAAACATTTCAAGGCTGCCTGAAAACCATTTCACACTTTTCAGGCAGCCTTTTCCCCATTTTAAGGAAAAATCATGACAACCCAAACCCCACAATTTGATTGGTCTGCCGAATTGCACAAAAACATTGTTCATAGCTTAACCACTTCTTTTTGCTTGGATTTCCTGCTGTTTCAAGACAAAAAAGGTGGCGATGTGGATACCGTTCACAAAATGCGTGAATACCAGCAAGGGCAAACTGATATTCACGTTTCGGCGGATTTTTTGACTGCTTTGCAAAATCCCCCTAAATACAATTCACACGACTATCATCAAGACACAAACTACATTCAGCGCGGCAAACAAGACAAAGCCTTGCAAAAAACTGGACAACTTGTTGATGAATATCGCGGCAAAAATATGGCGTTAAACGAAAATCGCCAGCTAGACCACGTTATTTCCGCCCACGAAATACATCATGACCCCATTCGCATTTTGGCTAATGAAGACGGAGTGAAACTTGCCAATCAAGACAGCAACTTCGTTTCCACATTAGGCTACATCAACAACAGAAAAAGCAAGTTAACAGCCCAAGAGTTTGTGGAAAAGCTGCCTGAAATGAAAAAGGAAAAGCAAAACAATATTTTAAAAAATCAAGAAAAACTCAAAACGCTGCCTGAAAACAGCCACGAAAAAAGACAACTGGAAGACAAAATCCGCAAAGAACAACAACATCTAGCCGATTTGGAACAAATTGACACCCAAGCCATGCTCAAAAAAGACCAACAAGCGCGTGCTGTCTACAATCAGCAAATCAATTGGGCATATTACACCAGCAGCAAATTCATTGGCTCAGCAGCAAAAGACATGAGTGCAAAAGGTTTTGCAATGGGAACACGTCAGGCTTTTGGTTTGATTTTGGCTGAAATTTGGTTTGAGTTGAAACAACAAATCCCCCAAATTTACCAAAAATGCAAAATCAATTTTCAACTGGGTGATTTTTTATCTGATATTGCCCAAACGCTGAAAAACATTTGGGAACGCATCAAAATGCGTTTTAAAGATTTATTACAAACGTTTCAAGACGGTTTTATTGGCGGATTATTTGCCAGCATCACAACCACCATTTGGAACGCATTTCAAACCATAGGCGGTAATGCCATTAAAATCATTCGTGAAACTTGGGGCAGCTTGGTTCAGGCTGTTAAACTGATTTTTTTCAACCCCAATCAATTATCAATGGGCGATTTAATGCGTGAGGTACTGCGTTTAATTGGGGCTGCCGCTTCTGTGATTGTTGGTACAATGGTACACACCACCATGACACAATCTTTGGCACACATTCCTGTTGATTTTATTCGTGATGGTTTATCGGCATTTGTTGGTGCTTTGATAACGGGCGTTTTGACCATGGGATTGACCTATGTATTAGACCATTCTGCCATCATGCAAAAGGTATGGGATTTTCTGAATCAATTCAAAAGCAAATATGAAAAGATGGCGGATTATTATCAGAAAATCAATGCCGAATTAGACCGCTACTTGTTGGAATTAAGCAAAATTGAGTTCAATCTCAATCCCAACGAACTCGCCATTTTTGCCGACCAACTAAAAGCAATGAACAATGAATGCGCTCACGGTCGGCTTTTGGCAGCCGAAATGCAAAAACGCAATCTTGATAAACCTTTTGAACCATGCAACCCCAACAGCACACGCGCTTGGCTGCGTGGTTTGCAGAACAAATCATGAAAACTTTTCCTTGTACCGCTTGTGGTTTATGCTGCCAAAAAGTGCATTTAAGTGAACAAACGGCATGGCTCAATCGTGGAGACGGTGTTTGCCGCCATTACAATGAAATCACGCGTCTTTGCACCATTTACGACACACGCCCTTTGGTGTGCCGCGTGGTAGATTATTATGATGTACATTTATCAAACAGCGTAGTTTGGCAGGATTTTGTGCAAATCAATCTTGCCATTTGCCAACAACTTCAAGCGGAAAAAACATTTCAGGCTGCCTGAAAAATGGCGCAATCTTAACACATTCTAATGCCGAAATTGCTGACAAATGTGCAAAATCGCCTTGCCAAATTGCGTGATTTTGTCATCGGTTAAACCGTGAATTTGCGCTAACTCATTGGTATTTTGGGGCAGTTTGTGGGCAATGGCGCGGAGAGTGGGTTTGCTCATGATGTGAAATTCGGGCAAACCCTGTGTTTGCGCGGTGTGAGTCAGCCAATTTTGCAATTCGCGCAACAAAGTTAAATGTGGCGAAGCGGTTTCTGACGCAAATTGGCGACACATTTGCAAAATGTTGGTGCCGAATTTGCCAATTCTCACTTCACCCAAGCCATAAATTAATGTTAAATCAATTTCTTGTGTAGGAATGATTTGCACCAAATCCGCCAAAGTGTCGTCTGAAATGATGAAAGTGGGTTTCTGGTTTTCGGCTTGGGCGGTGTATTCGCGCCAATGTGTGAGCGCATCAAACAGGGCTTGTTGATGTGGTAAAAACTGGTTTTTGGGCGCATTTTCGGTTTGCAAATTGCCTGAAAATCCATCTGCCACAATCGCCACAATTTCATCACCCAATTTATCTATTTTTGCCGCACCCAAGCCGTAGATGCCGCGCAAATCGTCTGTATTTTTGGGTTGGCGTTCCACGATGTCGCGCAGGGTTTTGTCGCCAAAAATCACATAAGCGGGCACATCGTCTGCTTTTGCCTTTTGCAAACGCCATTGTTTCAAAGCCTGATACAAACGCTCTTCGCGTTCGGTACGCAGCCAAGTGTCGGTTTTGGCGACTTTGGTGGCGGCTTTTTCGCGTTTGAGTGGGCGCAACAGCACTTTTTCTTCGCCGCGCAAAATGGGTTTGGCGGCTGGGGTTAAAATCAGGGCTTGATGATTGTGTATGTCATTGTTTAATAATCCCAATCCGATACATTGTCGCACCACATTGCGCCAATCTTTGTCGCTCAAATTGGCACCTATGCCAAAGGTGGACAAAGTGTGATGCCCCATTCGTTCAATCCAATCGTTTGATTTGCCACGCAAAACATCAATCACATAGCCTGCCGCAAATTGCTGCCCCACGCGATAGACGCAACTCAATAATTTTTGGACAATTTGTGTGCCGTCAAATTTTTCAGGGGGGTGCAAACAATTATCGCAATTTCCGCAAGGTGCCGATTCTTCGCCAAAATGCCGCAACAAAAGTTGGCGGCGACAGGCAGCCGTTTCGCACACATCAAACATGGCATTGAGTTTTTGCAATTCAATTTGTTTTTGTAAATCAGATGTTTGGCCTTCCATGATGCGCTCTTTGAGCAACACCAGCACATTCATGCCATAGCACAGCCAACTGACCGCAGGCAGCCCATCTCGCCCAGCGCGTCCACTTTCTTGATAGAAATGTTCAATGCTTTGCGGCATATCCAAATGGGCAACAAAGCGCACATCGGGTTTGTCTATGCCCATGCCAAAGGCAACGGTGGCGACCACAATGATGTTGTCTTCGTGGGTAAAACGATGTTGATTTTCTTGGCGAATTGCCAAAGGCAAGCCTGCGTGATAGGGCAGGGCATTCAAGCCGTGTTCACACAAAAAGGCGGCAACGTCTTCCACACTTTTGCGGCTCAAACAATAAACAATGCCGCTTTGTCCGTTCATTTGTTTTTTGATGAAATCCAGTAATTGCTTTTTGCCATTGTTTTTTTCTATGACTTGGTAATAAATATTGGGGCGGTCAAAGCTGGACACAAATTCGGGCGCGTTTTCCAGTTTGAGATAATGTTTCATGTCGGCACGGGTTTCGGCATCGGCGGTGGCGGTGAGGGCAATGCGCGGAATGTGCGGATAACGCTCGGAAAGTATGCCAAGTTGTTGATATTCTGGACGAAAATCATGCCCCCATTGGCTGACGCAATGGGCTTCATCTATGGCAAACAGGCTGATTTGGGTGTTGTCCAAAAATTTTAAAAAGCGTTCGGAAACAAGGCGTTCGGGGGCAACGTAAAGCAATTTCAGGCTGCCTGAATGAATGTCGTCTGCCAATTGGCGCACGGTTTCGGGGGGCGTGCCACTGTGTACCGCCGCCGCGTGTACGCCTGCTGCGCGTAGGTTTGCCACTTGGTCGTCCATCAGCGCAATGAGTGGCGACACGACTATGGCGACCCCATCGCGTATTAGGGCAGGTATTTGATAACAAAGTGATTTTCCGCCACCTGTGGGCATGAGTACCAATGCGTTGTCGCCACGCAAAAGGGTTGCCACAATTTCGGCTTGTCTGCCGCGAAAATGGGGATAACCAAATGTTTTGTTTAAGATTTGTAGGGCTGTTTGCAACATTTCAGGCTGCCTGAAAAGGTTTTTTGGGAAAAAACGCGATTTTATCATGCTCAACGGTTTACTTTTCCTGAATAAGCACAAATTGCGCTAAAATGCCGTTTTTCGCCCTTTCAATGCTGTCTGTGTTTTCAGGCAGCCTGAAAACACAAGGATTATCCATGAAAAAATTGCTTCCCTTTACTGCTGTACTTGTTTTGGCGGCTTGCGCCACCACCGACAGTACACCCAAAGACCCTTCAGCCCAAGCGATTGGCATTTGGCAGGCGTTGGGCAATATCAATAACAACAATATTGCGGTATCTTACGATACAGAAAGCATTCAAAAACAAAGACAAATCGCCACTTTACGCACCCGCAGCATTGTGCAAGATACCGAGCGCGAAAGTTATTTGGACTCACCCAAATTCAAAACAGCGGTTGGTGAATGGGAGTTAGACTGTGAAAAACGCCAATATCGTTTGAAAAGCATGGCCTTTTGGGACAAAAACGGTAAACCGATTACCCAACAAAATTACACCGCTAGCCAAGTCCGCGCCGAAAAAATCGTTTCTGACTCACCTACTGCACGCATGTTTCAGGCAGCCTGTGGCAAAAAATAAACTCGAGAAACCCCATCATGCAAACCCCACCTTACCAGAATGACATCGCTCAACGCATGACACACAGCACAGATAATACCATTACCACCGATGCTGCGTTTTACCAAACCACCAATGGCTATTGGATTGCATGACTGCCTGAAATCATTTTGTGTAAGATGCGTATTACGCACTAAAATCATTGAAATTGCTTTAAATTTGGTGCGTGGTACGCACCCTGCAATCAAAATTGTGTGTACTGAAAACCAGAAACCCTACCATGAATTTATCTGACCTGATTCGCGATGCAGGACAAATCCTGCTGTTTCGTTACCGCCCTGCCGAAAGCTACCGTTATGGTGGCGCGGTTTTTCTGTTTGTTGCATTGGCAATTGCCGTGAGCCACGCTGCCAGCATGGTCTCCATTTTCGGACAAAATACCGCCATTGCCGCTTTCGCCGCTGTTATCGGCATCGGTCGCTGGCTCATTTTGACCCACAGTATGCGTGCCATGTTGCATTACTTTGGTGCACCACACCTGCCATTTTTGGGCTATACACTTGCCACAGAAGCCCTGATTTTGCCCAATTTATTGCCACTGTATTTTCCTGAAACCATGTCATTTATCAGTATGTGGAACATTTGGATTTTTTGGGCGCAGGCTTTTGGTTTTGCACGCATGGGCGGCAATAGACGCGGTGTCATTTTGGGCTACCTTGTGTACTGGCTGGGAAGTGGCGTGTTTACCGCCATGATGTTGTTGCTGTTTTCGGTCGCAGGCTGGCTGGAACCACAAAGTTTACTTGATGCTTTAAAAGCGTATTGGACAAATCCTCCAAAATAAACCGTATTATGTCTCAACCCAAACCGACTGTTTTTCAGGCAGCCTAATCCATTTTAACCACACAGAAAGTCCACATGCTCAGACCCAATACCCCTTTTTTCATTGATGGTCCAGTTGGACAACTGGAAACCCTGTATGTGCCAGCACAAAATCCAGCACGCGGTGTTGCCGTCATCAATCACCCCAATCCCACACAAGGTGGCACATTTACCAATAAAGTGATACAAACTGCCGCCAAAGCCTTATCGCAAATGGGTTTTCATTGTTATTTACCCAATTTGCGTGGTACAGGCAACAGTTCAGGCAGCCACGATTACGGTCGCGGCGAAACCGAAGACTGCATCGCCGTGATAGACCACGCACGCGCCCAACACCCAGACGCACCTTTATTGGCGATTGCGGGTTTTTCCTTTGGCGGCTATGTTGCCACTTTCGCGGTACAACAACGTCAAGCCGATTTACTTTTGCTGATTGGTGCAGCGGTGGGGCATTATGCTGAACCCGCTCCCTATGTACCAGATGTGAATAAAACACTGGTGATTCATGGAGCAGATGACGAAGTGGTGGCATTAAGTAAACCTCTACAATGGGCTGCGGCGCAAAATATGCCCGTGATTGTGCTGCCTGAAAGTTCACATTTCTTTCATGGCAAACTGATTCCCTTACGCGATGCAATTTTGCGTTTTACGCCTTCTATCTTACAAACAACGGCTGCCTGAAACCGCAAAAAACGTTATAATCCACGCTCTTAATCACAACCCCCTTCCCAAACGGAGCAAAAATGGACTTCAATCAAGCCAGATTCAATATGGTTGAACAGCAAATTCGTCCTTGGGACGTGCTGGATTTTGACCTACTGGACGCATTAGCCGAAATCCCGCGTGAACATTTTGTTGCCCCCGAACAAAAAAACTACGCCTATGCCGATTTGGCACTCGCCCTACCCAATGGCAGCATGATGTTGGAACCCAAAATCGTAGCACGCATGATACAAGGTTTGAAACTGCAAAAAACCGACCACATTTTGGAAGTTGGTACGGGTTCGGGCTATGCCACCGCAGTCTTATCGCTGCTTAGCGCAAATGTGCTGACTTTTGACACCGATGAAACCCAACTTGCTGCCGCCAAAAAAGCATTGAACGAATTGAACTACCACAACATTCGTTTTGAACACGGCGATGGCTTGGCATTTTCAGGCAGCCAGCAATTTGATGCAATTTACATCGGTGGCAGTTTGCCCGTTTTTCCTGAAAACTTGAAAGAAAAACTCAATCCACAAGGCGGTCGCATGGTGGTTGTGGTTGGCACAGCACCGATTCAACGCTGCTTGCAAATCGTACGCAATGGCGACATATTCAACGAAAAAACCCTGTTTGATACCCAAATCGCTGCTTTAAACACCCAAACACTTACCAAACCCAATACATTCACATTCTAAGTCATAAGGCTGCCTGAAATTTCAGGCAGCCTCTTAATCACACTCAACCCATCATGTCGCTCACACAAATTACCCCATACGAATTGCAAACCCTATTGCAAACCCAGCCCAATGCCATTTTATTAGACGTACGCGAAGACGTGGAAACCCAAATTTGTCAACTTTCAGGCAGCCTACACATACCCATGAACCTCATTCCCTTGCGCCACAATGAACTACCCGATGATGTACCGATTGTGGTGTACTGTCATCACGGCATACGCAGCCTGAACGTGGCACGTTATTTGGCACATCTGGGTTTTGATGAATTGTACAATTTAAGTGGTGGCATAGATGCTTGGGCGCAAGACATCGCACCCGAAATGGCGCGTTACTGATATGTCCACCATTGCCCAATGGCTTGCCCAAACCGTCATACCGCGCCATGAAGCACGGATTTTGTTGTGCCACATCACAGGTTTAAACCACGCCCAAGTCATCACGCACGATGAGCAAATGCTGCCAGAAAACCAAGTTCAAACCCTCAATGAATGGCTCACACGCCGTGTAGCAGGCGAACCCATTGCCTATTTAATTGGACAACGTGCTTTTTACGGTCGCGATTTCACCGTTTCGCCTGCCACACTCATACCGCGCCCTGAAACCGAATTATTGGTAGAAGCCGCATTAAACAAGCTGCCTGAAAATGGTACGGTCTTGGACTTAGGTACAGGCAGCGGCATCATTGCCATTAGCATCGCCGCCGAACGCCCTGATGCCCACGTTTTTGCGGGCGACATCAGCCAAGATGCCTTAAAAATCGCCCAGAAAAATGCCCAAAACCACCAAACCCAAGTCGCATTTGCACAAGGTTCATGGTTTCAGGCAGCACAAAAATTGGGGCTGGGCAAAGCATCATGCGATGTCATCGTATCCAACCCACCTTATATTGAGCAACACGACCCCCACTTATCACAAGGCGATTTGCGTTTTGAACCCCGCAATGCGCTGACCGATTTTGCCGATGGTTTAAGCCATTTTCACACATTGGCAAATCAAGCAAAGAATTATTTGAAACCACAAGGCTGGTTAATGGTGGAACACGGTTACGACCAAGCCACAGCCATACACCAAATTTTTCAGGCAGCAGGTTTGCAAAATACCCATACCTTGTTGGATTTAGCAGGTTTAGACAGGGTTACATTGGCACAAGCTGCCTGAAATCTTTGTAAAACTCATTTTCAAACAAACATATGGGCGGATTTCATATCCACCCATACAAATCCAATTTCACAAAGATTCCAAGCAATCTTACAGTACACGACAAAACCCATTCAGGCTGCCTGAAACATTTTGTTGAGGGGTAGCATGACACACCAAAATCATCATTGAAATTTAGTGCACAGTACATACCCTATCGTGTACCCAAAGGTCTCTGAAACCTTTTATTGCACACGCAAACGATGGTGTTTTTTCCGCAACAGTTTGACCACAATCCCACTCTGTGCGCCGAATAACACCGAAAACAAATACCACGCGCCACAAAACAAAATAATGGTCGGTCCAGACGGAATATTGGCAGGGTGATGATAAGATAACAACAAACCTGCATAACCGCACACCAGCGCACCTACTGCCGCCAAGGCAATCAAGCCCCCCATACTTTTAACCCACAGCCGCGCCGCAATTGCAGGCAGCATCATCAACCCCACCGACATCAAGGTTCCCAAAGCCTGAAAGCCCGCCACCAAATTCAAAACCACCAACACCAAAAACGCAATATGCCACAACCCTCCGCGCCCATTTACCGCACGCAAAAACAAAGGGTCTATGCTTTCCAGCATCAAAGGGCGAAACATGATTGCCAAGACCACAATCGTCAAACTTGCCACACCACCCATCAGTTGCAGCGAAGCCAAGTCCACCGCCAACACCGAACCAAACAACAAATGCAGCAATTCAACGCTGTTTTGCCCCAAGCTGACCAAAGTTACGCCCAAAGCCAAACTGGTCAAATAAAACGCCGCAAAATTCGCATCTTCTTTCAATTCAGTAAAACGGCTGACCAAACCCGCCAATAATGCCATTGCAATACCTGCGGCAAAACCGCCTGCACTCATAGCAGGAAAACTCAAACTCCCCGCCATCATATAGCCGATGGCTGCCCCTGGTAAAACCGCATGACCGAGTGCATCACCAATCAAACTCATGCGTCGCATGACCAAAAACACACCCACAGGCGCAGCAGAAAAAGCCAAAAACGCCACCGATGCCAAGGCATAACGCATAAAGGCAAATTCGGTAAAGGGTTCAATCAAAATTTCATATAACATAAAATCAATCAATTATGAATTATTCAAAGTTTCAGGCAGCCTTTTAGCACTGGACAATTTATGACTTCTTAATGCCCTCCCCTGCCTGAAAACCTCAATCATTGATGCGGCGTAAAACGTGCTTTGGCAGGCATACGTTCGGCAATACGCGCACGGTTGGCACATAAAGCGATTTCAGTTGGCGTGTAATCTTGCCAAAATTCGGGATTTTCAGGCAGCGTTTGCGGCCAAATGTGGTTCACTTTAAACCCACGCGCCAAACATTCAGCGTGCAAATCGGCATAACGTTTTTGCAAAAACAACAATTTATTAAAGAAAAAACGCACATGCCCTTCGCCCAATTTGTAATCAGCAGACTGCCCCTGCAAACTGAATTTGCCTTTGGCAACCGCATTGGGAATGCGCGTGAGTTCGCGGTGTTCCGCCAAAAGATGTTGGTCGCACAATTCCTGCGGTGGCACCAAATTGATGCGAGTCATGATGTTTCTTTCTGTTTTAAAGGTGGCAAGACATTTTCAGGCAGCCTGAAATCCCATTCATTCACACCACGCCGCATCTTCAAGCGATTGCGCCAAAGTATTGGCACGTGCCAACATTTCATCACACAAAACTTCTTCGCTTGCACCACACGCCACTTTTTCTCGTGCAATCAATAAAGTATTGGGGAAATAAGCACGAACTTGTTCGTAATCGTGCAACACGGCCACCACCGCTTTGCCATTTTGATTTTCCTGTTGCAAAACATTCAAAAGTGCATAAGTGGTTTTGGCATCAACGGCATTAAATGGCTCATCTAAAAGCAAAAATTGTGCATCTTGCACCAGCATTCGTGCCAACAACACCCTTTGAAATTGCCCATTAGACAAAGCCCCAATCGGACGTTCAGCAAAGTCCGCCATTTCCACGCGCTGTAAGGCTGCCTGAACACGCGCACGCTGCGCGGCATTCACGCGACCGAAAAAACCGATTTCATACCACAAACCCATTGCCGCCAATTCAAATACACTCATAGGCTGACTTCTGTCCACATCGGCTTGTTGTGGTAAATAGGCAATGTCTTTGCGTGCCAAATTGTGCCATTTGACTGCGCCCGTGCTGCATGGCAATAAACCCATAATGGCTTTGAGTAAAGTGGACTTGCCTGCACCATTGGGGCCAAAAATGGCATACATACAAGCTTGCGGAAAAACCATGTCCAAATGGTGTACAGCAGCACGACCTTGATAACTGACAGTTAAATTTTCAACGGCAATGCTCATTCTGCCACCGCCCAAAAGTAAACGCCCCAAAGCAAACTCAAAATAATGCTTGCCAACAGCAAACGTTGCCCCACGCCTGCCAATAAAAGTGATGGTTTCATAAAACGGCTTTCAGGCTGCCTGAAAAGAATAAAGTGATATTGTATAACATTTTTGCTGGAAAAGGCTGCCTGAAAACCAAAATCACAATATCCTATCTAGCAATATTAAGGTAATTGGGATTTTGTCAGCAATGCTCCCCCTAAAATCCGTATCACATTAGATGAAGGTTTCTTCGTCCCTTGATGTCAGCATCAATCGCCAAGACACCAGCGAACCAATGGGATAAACCAAGATAAGGGTACCAATCCCAACCGCTTCGCTGCACCAAGTAGAAATTTCACTTTAAAGTTTTGAAATGAAATTCTGATTTTGAATGTGATGCACCCAAACGTCCCATTAACCATATGGGTCATTTTTGTGCCATGCGGTTTTCAGGCTGCCTAAAAACCCAACACAACTTTACAAAATTCATGTTATGGCATAACATTTAACCTGTTTTCAACCCAACTATTTTACTTACAAGGTACAACCATGAAAAAAACCCTATTGGCACTTTTACTCTGCACCGCCACACTCTCTGCACAAGCTCATCGCGTTTGGGTTTCAGCCGACCACACACACGGCGGCGAAATCTTAAAAGCCGAATTGGGTTATGGCGAGTTTCCCGATTTTGAGCCGATTGCCGAAGACCGCAAAAACATCTTCAAACCCCTGCAACTGATTACCGAAAACGGCAAAGAAAACCTATTGCAAAAAGGACAATACAATTACCAATACCAATCTGCTAAACCTGTTAAAGACGGCAGCTATTTGGTGGTGGGCGAATATCAACCAACTTTCTGGTCTAAAAATACAAATGGTTGGAAACGGGTCAGCATGAGTGAAATGCCTGATGCCAGTTATTGTGAACAAACCCGAATGTATGGCAAACACATTGCCAATGTAGGACACGAAAGTGCCAGCAAAGACATCATCAGCCGTCCATTGGGACACATGCTGGAAATTGTGCCTTTAGACAACCCTGCCAACATTCATGTAGGCGAACGCTTTAAAGTCAAAGTGTTGTACAAAGGCGAACCCCTGGCCAACCAAGCTGTAACCGCCACTTTTGATGGCTTTGACACCAGCGACCGCAGTAAATCACATAAAGTAGAAGCACAAGCCTTTTACGACACCACTAACGATAAAGGCGAAGTGGACATCATTCCCTTACGTCAAGGTTTCTGGAAAGTGAATGTGGAACACAAAGCCGATTTCGCCGACCAAACCGTTTGCCAAAAAGTTGCCAATTACAGCACCTTAACTTTCCAAATTGGGCATACACATCATTAATTTGCCCTGAACAAGCATCAGGCTGCCTGAAATCTTTCAGGCAGCCTGATATTTTGTAAACTGTTATAATCGCCACTTTGGTTTTCAGGCAGCCTGAAACCTTATTCAATTTCACAAGAAAGCAAAAATTATGGCAATTCAATGGTTTCCTGGTCATATGAACAAGGCGAAAAAAGCCATCACCGACCGCATCAAAACGGTGGACATGGTCATTGAAATGCTGGACGCGCGTTTACCTGCTTCCAGCGAAAATCCGCTTTTGGCACAAATTGCCAAAGGCAAACCAAAAATAAAAATACTTAATAAACAAGACCTTGCCGATACAGAACGCACCGACATTTGGCTCAACCATTTTAATCAGCAAAATCAAACCCACGCCATTGCTTTGGACGCGTCCGACAAAAATGCCATGCCCAAAATCACGCAAGCCTGTCGCCAAATGATGCCCAATCGCGGTGGTTTGGATAAACCGCTTCGGGTATTGATTTGTGGTATTCCTAATGTGGGCAAATCCACTTTAATCAACAACATGATAGGAAAAAAGTCCGCCAAAACAGGCAATGAACCTGGTATCACCAAAGCCGAACAACGCCTGTTTTTGGCAGACGATTTTTGGCTTTACGATACCCCTGGTATGCTGTGGCCGAAAATCATTGTGGAAGAAAGCGGCTACAATTTGGCGGCAAGTGGCGCGGTGGGGCGCAATGCGCTGGACGAGGAAGAAGTGGCGCTGGAATTACTGGATTATTTGCGCCGCCACTATTTGATTTTATTGCAAAATCGCTATTTGCCAGACAAAGACCCGTCTAGCCATTGGGACGATGTGGCGTGGCTGGAATGGATTGCGAAAAAACGTGGTGCATTGCTTGGCGGTGGTCGTGTCAATTACCAAAAAGCTGCTGAAAATGTGCTGACCGATTTCCGTGAAGGTAAAATCGGGCGCATTACGCTGGAAACGCCAAATCAATGGGAAAGTTGGCTCAAAGAAGCCCGCAAACGAGAAACCGAACTCAAAACCCAACGCGAAGCCAAAAAATTAGCGCGAAATGGACAAAGTCAGCAGAAATAACTGTTTCAGGCAACCTGAAAGCATTTTATGAACGAAGCAAACAAACCCACTCCCGAAGCCCTGATTGAAGCGGCTTTGTTTTTACAAACCGAACCTTTGGGCGAAAAAGCCATGCGTGAATTGTGCGAGCCACCCTTGTCGCAAGACAAATTGATAGACATACTGGGTAGCCTAAAAGCCCGTTGGCAAAACCGTGCCTTGCAACTGGTACACAGTGCAGAAGGTTGGCGATTCCAAATCACACCATCTGCCTACGAACGTTTAGGTAGCCTGAACGAAACCCGTACACCGCGTTATTCACGCGCCGTCATGGAAACGCTGGCAATCATTGCCTACCAGCAACCTGTTACTCGAGGCGATATTGAAAACATTCGCGGCGTTGCAGTATCGCAAAATGTCATGCAAACGCTGCAAGACAGAGGCTGGATTGAAGTTATCGGGCAACGCGACAGCATCGGACGACCATCTTTATGGGCAACCACCGATACATTTTTAAGTGATTTACAATTAGACAGTTTATCAGATTTACCGCCTCTGACCGAGTTGGGCGAATTGGTGCTGCCTGAAAACATGGGATTACCCGAAGTCGAATAAATCCACATACTCAATAAAGAGAGACTGAAACCTTTGCAAAACTCATTTTAAAACAAACGTAGGGGCAGATTTTATATCAGCTTTTTCAACTTGCTGATAAAATTGATAGAAATGAAAATACCCCTAACCAGAAATAATTTATCCCCACAAACCGAGTTTTATGGTCATTTAAAATTAAACATAAAAACTTTCGCCACAACCGCAACTTTCTTTCACATTGGGGTTGTCAAATTTAAAGCCTTCTTGCAAGCCTTCTTTGGTGTAATCCACGCGCGTGCCGTCTAGGTAAACGTGGGATTTGGGGTCTATGAAAATTTTCACGCCCAATTCTTCAAACACCAAATCATCGGCTTGAATGTCGTCCACAAATTCCATGGTGTACGCCATGCCCGAGCAGCCGCTTGTTTTTACACCCAAGCGAATGCCTTCGCCTTTACCGCGTTTGGCGAGAAAATTGCTGATGTGGGTGGCGGCATTTTGTGTGATGCTAATCATCTGAATTCCTTAAACTTATTTACAAATTACCTTCTGATTCAACTTTGCCAGCAGCATTGAATCGTTTGAAATGGACAGCGCGACCGTTTTGATAAAGAATTTCGGTACGCAGTTTGCCATCTTCGGTATAACCTTGCGACACACCTTCGGGCTTGCCATTTTGCATCGGCGTGCGTGAATGCAGTTTACCATTGGGGTGGTAAATTTCAACGGTACCAACAAATACGCCATTTCGCACCGTGCTTTTTAAGATTCTGCCATTGCTGCTTTTAGTAGAAAACGCACCATCAGGTGTGCCTGCTGGTGGGCGGAATGGGTTTGCTGCTGATGCAGATTCCGTTGTATGCGCGTAGGCTGGCGTCAGACCGAGTTTATCGGTGGTGTCGGTATATAATTGCGCCATGGGCGTACACGCAACAGCGGATAAGGATAATATGAACAATAAAATTTTGTTTTTCATTGCTATTTCCTCTCGGAATGAAATACAACAACAGCCGTAGGTTGAATACTTGTACCCAACATGATTTCGCAATCCGACTTATCCTCATATTTTTCAGGCTGCCTAAACATTTATTGTGTACTGAAAGGCAGCCTGAAAACATTATGCTGCTTGTTTTTGGCGATAATCTTCAATCGCGGCTTTAACCGCATCTTCCGCCAAAATGGAGCAATGCACTTTCACGGGCGGCAATTCCAATTCGGCAGCGATGTCGCTGTTTTTAATTGCCAAGGCTTCGTCCAAACTTTTGCCTTTAACCATTTCGGTAATCAAGCTGGAAGAGGCAATTGCTGAACCGCAGCCGTAGGTTTTGAATTTCGCGTCTTCAATGATGCCTTGCGCGTTCACTTTGATTTGCAATTTCATCACGTCGCCACAAGCGGGCGCACCCACCATGCCTGTGCCTACGTCTTGGTCGTCTTTGTTGAATGAGCCTACGTTGCGTGGGTTTTCGTAGTGGTCAATCACTTTATCGCTGTATGCCATGATGTATGTTCCTTGTGTGTTGTTAATAATAAAAGGGATTTGTTAAATTTTTTGATGGTAGGCTGCCTAAAATCTTATTGCCCTTTCAGGCAGCCTGAAACCTATGGAATTAATGCTCCACCCACTCCACCTTGCTCAAATCAATGCCGTCTTTAAACATTTCCCACAAAGGCGACAAATCGCGCAATTTGCCGATTTTGGCTTTAATCAATTCAGCCGCGTAAGCCACTTCTTCTTCGGTGGTCATGCGACCGAAGGTTACGCGCAAAGAGCTGTGCGCCAATTCGTCATTGCGACCCAAAGCACGCAAAACGTAGCTTGGCTCCAAGCTCGCCGAAGTACACGCTGAACCGCTTGATACCGCGATTTCTTTTACCGCCATAATCAGGCTTTCGCCCTCAACATAGTTGAAGCTCACGTTCAAATTGGTGGCAACGCGGTTCGCCATATCGCCATTGATGTACACTTCTTCAATGCCCTCAATGCCTTTCAAGAAAATTTCGCGCAATTTCAAGGCGTGGGCAATGTCTTGTTCCAATTCTTCACGCGCAATGCGGAACGCCTCGCCCATGCCGACAATTTGGTGCGTGGGCAAAGTGCCAGAGCGGAAACCGCGTTCATGACCGCCACCGTGCATTTGCGCTTCCAAGCGAACGCGTGGTTTGCGGCGAACGTACAACGCGCCAATGCCTTTGGGTCCATAGATTTTGTGGGCAGACATGGACAACAAATCCACTTGCGCTGCTTCCACATCAACAGGCGTTTTGCCACAGGCTTGGGCGGCATCAACGTGGAAAATGATTTTGTTTTCGCGGCAGAATGCGCCAATGGCTGGAATGTCTTGAATCACGCCAATTTCGTTATTGACCCACATCACGGAAATCAAAATGGTGTCGGGGCGAACGGCTGCTTTCAACACGTCCAAATCAATCAAACCGTTTTCTTGCACGTCCAAATAAGTTACTTCAAAGCCTTGACGTTCCAATTCGCGCATGGT
This sequence comes from Alysiella sp., assembly GCF_030525755.1. Taxonomy (GTDB): domain Bacteria; phylum Pseudomonadota; class Gammaproteobacteria; order Burkholderiales; family Neisseriaceae; genus Simonsiella. The sequence goes on along the minus strand of NZ_JAUNEC010000030.1, from coordinate 3,268 downwards.
GTCCAAAGTGGCTTTGTGTTCGGTTTTCACGGTAATCAGGTGTTTGCCTTTGGTTTTGTAAAATTGCGCTGCACCTTTGATTGCCAAGTTGTTGGATTCGGTTGCGCCGCTTGTCCACACGATTTCTTTGGGGTCAGCATTAATCAATTTGGCAACTTCGTTACGCGCGTTTTCTACGGCTTCTTCTGCTGTCCAGCCGAATGGGTGTCCGTTGGAAGCAGGGTTGCCGAAATGTTCGGTCAAGTAGGGAATCATTTTGTCCAACACGCGTTTATCAACGGGGGTGGTCGCTGCGTAATCCAAATAGATGGGGGTTTTGATGGTCATGGTTCAATGTCCTTGAAAGTGTGTTTTTATTGAAAAAGTTTTTCAGGCAGCCTGTGAAAAATAAATGAGATTTTTTACACATTAATGTGTGTAAATTGAACTATTTGGGCATCTTTATCGGCTTCTTGCTGCTCCAATAAGCTGGCAAGTGTTACACTGCTTAAATAAGCATTGATGGCATGGTTCAGATTTTCCCAAAGATGATGAGTCAGACAAGGTACACCACTTTGGCAGTTGGCTTTGCCACTGCACAAGGTTGCATCCAGTTTATCCTCAGCAGCAGCGATAATTTGAGCAATGTCTATTTCATGAGCAGGTTTGCCCAAAATGTAACCGCCACCTGGTCCGCGTATGCTTTCCACCAAACCTGCACGGCGTAATTTGCTGAAAAGTTGTTCCAGATAAGATAACGAAATCTGTTGCCGTTCACTGATGGCATTGAGTTTAACGGCGTGATTTTGCGCGTTCATCGCCAAATCTATCATGGCAGTTACGGCAAAACGCCCTTTGGTAGTAAGACGCATGGTGTGGTTGTGTTGTGGTTTTATTTTCGGCGCGAATTGTCTAATAACCTAGCAAATCAGTCAAGTATTTTTCACTATGGGGGCGATTGCCCATATTGCGCCCAAGTTGCCCACACGCGTAAACGCCGCTGCGATGCCACATCGGTGCTATCTGGAAAAATCCATTGATAAATCAAAATGGTGTTTTCATCATATGCATCACAAAGTTGCCAATGCAAACAAGCAATATGCGGTGCAATCAGGCTGCCTGAACGCAAATGTGCAAGGTATTTTTGATTATGGTAATACACGGTGGCGCGTTGTTGTGGGTCGATTTCCAATCGTGTAACGCGATGATGTGGTTCGCGCCATGCATACAACGCAGATGCTGAACCAGCCAACAACCATAAAACTTTCAGGCTGCCTGAAACATACAACAATACGCAAACAGATAGCCAAATGAACAACACCAACACCAGCCAACGGCGCAGTTTTGATGGCACAAAATCAACAGCAAACGGTGGCACGATTTATCTCATATTGTCAAAAACGCTGCTGGACTGCAATTCACCTTCTTCTAAATCCAACACAGTATCATGGACTTCCAGTTCAAAAAATTGCCAAAATGTTGTTAAGCTCATGTCTTTGGGCCATTGGCTTTCTTCAATTTCCCAACTTGCCAATTCTGTGGCAAAAATGGCATGATGACGTTCGTCAAAATAGGCAACTGCTTGTTCAGGCTCATCAAATTCTGGTACCAAAAACACGCTGCAATTGGCGCGGATTTGTGCCAAAGTCAAATCGGGCAAGCTGTCGCCATTAACTTGATTAAGCCATTGCAAAAAAATGGCGGTGGGTTTCAAAACAACGGCAGTACGGTCAATAAAATACATCTTCTCTTCCCTCAAAAAGACGTATTTTACGCGTAAACGCGTTTTCAGGCAGCGTTTTTGCGACTTTGTGAGCTTATATGGTCATAGAAGTGCAAAAGCAATAACACAAGGGGCGACCATACTCACCGTGTACGAATCGCACACAGGAAATGGGCAACACCGTAGTGCTTTTTCAATTCTGCAACTATAATTCACGCAATTTGAATTTAACAGGCTGCCTGAAACACCCTACCCATATGATATTTTCAGGCAGCCTATATCATCAAAAGGATACCCATATGAAACACACTCGCCGTACCCTGATTTTGGGTGCAACCGCCCTACTCGCTTCCTGTTCTTTATTGGAAACCCCAAAAGCTGCGCCCGCTAAAAACCATAATCAAGCAGCCGAAAAACCGCGTGCGGTAGTGGCATTGGCATTGGGTGGTGGTGCGTCCAAAGGTTTTGCACACATTGGCGTGATTAAAGTTTTAAAAGAAAACAACATTCCTGTACACATCGTAACAGGCACCAGCGCAGGTGCAATTGTGGGCAGTTTGTATGCTTCGGGTATGTCACCTGACCGCTTGGAATTGGAGGCAGAAATTTTGAATAAAGCCGATGTGGTGGATTTAACCTTGTCCACACGCGGCTTCATCAAAGGCGAAAAACTGCAAAATTGGATTAATACCAAAGTGAAAAACCGCGCCATGAACCACTTTCCCATTAAATTTGGTGCAGTGGCCACCGAATTTGGCACAGGCAAAATGACGGTATTCAGCATCGGCAACACAGGGCAAGCGGTACGCGCTAGCGCAAGCATTCCAAATGTGTTTTTACCTGTTGAAATCAGCGGTAAACAATATGTAGACGGTGGTCTGTCTGCGCCTGTTCCTGTATCTGCCGCCAAACGTTTGGGTGCAAATTTTGTGATTGCGGTGGACATTTCCGCCAAACCTGCCAAATTGGAAAACAGCAGCGGTTTTTTGGCTTATCTTGACCAAAGCCTGAATATCATGTCCACCGCTGCGCTGAACCATGAATTAGCGCAAGCACAAATTGTCATCAAACCACCTGTGCAACAACTGGGTGCAGTAGGTGGTTTTGACCAAAAAGCACAAGCCATTCAAATTGGCGAGCAAGCTGCTCGCGCTGCCTTGCCTCAAATTAAGGCAGCATTGGCAAAATATCGGCATTGAATTAATATGAGAAATCATTTAATGAATTGTTAAATAAGACTTTCGTAGAAGGAAATTTCATGTCTCACTTTGTTCAATTTATGGATTAAAAATGAAATAAATACAAAATTCCTCTATACACCAAGTTTTATGGTCATTCAAAATTAAACCACATAAGAACGTTGGTAACACTATATGTTGTATTCTAAACGACCATAAAACTGGAAATTTCTACAAGAAAATGCGGGGCAGATATCAAATCTGCCCCTTTTGTTTGGATAAAATCACAATGTAATCGCTGCGTCCAAAGCAATTTGAATCATGTCGTTAAACGTTAATTGGCGTTCTTCTGCGCTGGTGTATTCTTCGCGCACAATGTGGTCGGACA
>NZ_JAUNEC010000029.1 GCF_030525755.1 Alysiella sp. | reverse complement strand
CGCGATGATGACGCACCCAAAGGCAAAGGTGGCAAAAACGTCAAAGGCGGTCGCAACGACAGCCGCAATGCAGGTGGCGATGATGAGCGCGTACGCGGTGGCAACAAAAAAGCGAAAAAACTCAAACTCGCGCCCAACCAACACGCATTCCAAGCCCCAACCGAACCTGTGGTTCACGAAGTGCTGGTGCCTGAAACCATTACCGTAGCCGATTTGGCGCACAAAATGGCAGTAAAAGGCGTGGAAGTGGTCAAAACGCTGATGAAAATGGGCATGATGGTTACGATTAACCAATCGCTTGACCAAGACACCGCCCTGCTCGTGGTAGAAGAAATGGGACACATCGGCAAACCTGCCGCCATTGACGACCCAGATGCCTTCTTGAATGACGACAGCACCCATGTTGATGCGGAAATGTTGCCACGTCCACCCGTTGTTACCGTGATGGGACACGTTGACCACGGTAAAACTTCGCTGCTTGACCACATTCGCAAAACGCGCGTGGTGTCGGGCGAGGCTGGTGGCATTACGCAACACATTGGCGCGTATCATGTGGAAACGCCACGCGGTGTGGTAACGTTTTTGGATACCCCCGGTCATGAAGCCTTTACCGCCATGCGTGCGCGTGGTGCCAAAGCCACCGACATCGTGATTTTGGTGGTGGCAGCCGATGATGGCGTGATGCCGCAAACCGTTGAAGCCATTGCCCACGCCAAAGCCGCAGGCGTGCCGATTGTGGTTGCCGTGAACAAAATTGACAAAGATTCCGCCAACCCCGAACGCATTCGCCAAGAATTGACCCAACACGAAGTCGTGTGCGATGAATGGGGCGGCGATGTGCAATTTGTGGACGTGTCTGCCAAACACGGCATCAACATTGACAAATTGTTGGAAGCCGTGTTGTTGGAAGCGGAAGTGTTGGAATTGAAAGCCCCAGTTGCAGCACCTGCCAAAGGCTTGATTGTGGAAGCGAAATTGGACAAAGGTCGCGGTGCGGTTGCCACCTTGTTGGTGCAAAGCGGTACTTTGCGTAAAGGCGATATGCTGTTGGCTGGCACCACGTTCGGTAAAATCCGCGCCATGTTGGACGAAAACGGCAAACCGATTGACGAAGCAGGCCCATCTATCCCCGTAGAAATTTTGGGTTTGTCGGACGTACCCAATGCAGGCGAAGACGCGTTGGTGTTGGCAGACGAGAAAAAAGCGCGTGAAGTTGCCCTGTTCCGTCAAGGCAAATTCCGCGATGTGCGTTTGGCAAAACAACAAGCCGCCAAATTGGAAAACATGTTCAACAACATGGGCGAAAATCAAGCACAAAACTTGTCTATCATCATCAAAGCAGACGTACAAGGTTCTTACGAAGCTTTGGCAGGCAGCCTGCAAAAATTGTCCACCGATGAAGTGCGCGTACAGGTCTTGCACAGTGGCGTGGGCGGCATTTCCGAAAGTGATGTGAACTTGGCGATTGCTTCGGGCGCGTTGATTATTGCGTTTAACGTGCGCGCGGACAATGCTGCGCGTAAATTGGCAGAAACCGAAGACGTGGAAATCCGCTACTACAACATCATTTACGATGCGATTGACGATGTGAAAGCCGCGATGAGCGGCATGTTGTCGCCCGAAGAGAAAGAACAAATCACGGGTATGGTGGAAATCCGCCAAGTGATTACCGTATCCAAAGTCGGCAATATTGCAGGCTGTATGGTTACGGACGGCTTGGTGAAACGCGACAGCAAAGTGCGCGTGATTCGCAACAATGTGGTGATTCACACGGGCGAATTGTCATCGCTCAAACGCTTTAAAGACGATGTAAAAGAAGTGAAAATGGGCTTTGAATGCGGTTTGATGATTAAAAACTTCAATGAAATCATGGAAGGCGACCAACTGGAATGCTTTGACGTGGTTGAAGTGGCGCGTACGCTGTAATCGCGTTTGAATGAAAACAGGCAGCCTGAAAGTGGTTTTCAGGCTGCCTTTTTATCGTTGTTTAACATTAACGCAGGCAAGGCAATAACGCCGTAGTACTTTTTCAATTCTGCGACTATGAATGATTGTATTTCATTACAAATTAAACTACGCCATATTGTGCGCGATAATTTTTCATCGGTTCAACAAACTGTGCCAATTCCGTACTGTCATTTTGTTCCAATAAAGTGAATAAATCCAATAAATTGGCAATCGCCACTACGGGTAAATTGTATTGCTGCTGTACTTCTTGCACGGCAGAAAGTTCGCCTGTGCCTTTTTCCATGCGGTCAAGCGCAATGGCAACACCAGCCGCTTGTGCGCTCGCGTTTTCAATGAATTTCAGGCTTTCACGCACCGAAGTGCCAGCCGAAATCACATCATCAATAATCAAAACGCGACCTTGCAAGGGCGCACCAATCAACACACCACCTTCGCCATGGTCTTTGGCTTCTTTGCGGTTGTAGGCGAATGGCACGTTCACGCCTTTTTCTGCCAACATCATGGCGGTGGCAGCCGCCAAAATAATGCCTTTGTACGCAGGGCCAAAGAGCATATCAAATTGCACTTTGCTTTCCAAAATCGCTTGGGCGTAAAACCGCGCCAATTGCAGCGTGGACGCGCCATCGTTAAACAAACCTGCATTGAAAAAATAGGGCGATTGGCGACCTGCTTTGGTGGTAAATTCGCCGAATTTCAACACATTTTGTTGCAAGGCAAAATTCAAGAAATCTTGACGGAAGTTGCTCATGTTGTTTTCCTTTTTTACAAAAAATGGTTATAATTGTGAATTATTAACCATTCTTCCACAAAGGACAATCTTAATGAAACGTTTATCTGTTTTATTGTTGAGTGCAGTGTTATTGAGTGCCTGTGCCAGTTCGGGCAATACATCTTTGAAAAATGTCAATTTGTCAGAAGTAAAGCAATATATTGTTGAGGGACGAACCACCAAAGAACAGGTGCAAGCCAAATATGGTTCAGCAGACAGCGTAAGTTTTACTGATGGTGGCAATGAAATTTGGACATATCGTTATTCTGAAGCCACTTCTCATGCCAGCAACTACATTCCGATTGTGAATATTTTCAGCAGTGGGCACGACATTAAAACCAAAGAAATGGTGGTCATGTTTGACAAAAACAATTTAGTGCAACGTTTTACCGTACGCGAATCCAATTCTACAGAAAAAGCAGGCATTTTGGGTAAATGATTACCCAATCTTTTTTCAGGCAGCCTGAAATGGGAAAATAACCATTTCAGGTTTTTTATTGTTCATGTTCACAATTTAAAACAAGGTTGATTTCATGCGTATTATTTCCGCGAATGTGAACGGCATTCGTTCCGCCTACAAAAAAAATTTCCACGACTACATTTTGCAAAGCGGCGCGGATATTGTCTGCGTGCAAGAATTGAAAGCACAAGAGTCTGATTTATCAGCAGAAATGCAAAACCCACACGGCATGCACGGCGTGTGGCATTGTGCCGAAAAACGCGGTTACAGTGGCGTGGCAATTTACAGCAAACGCACGCCCGACCGCGTCCAAATCGGCATGGGCGTGGCGGAATTTGACCGCGAAGGGCGTTTTGTTCGCGCCGATTTTGATGATGTGAATTTGACCGTGATTTCCCTGTATTTGCCATCAGGCAGCAGCGCGGAAGAACGCCAACAAGCCAAATTCCGCTTTTTGGACGTGTTTTACCCCATGTTGGCGGCTTTGCACGCCGAAGGGCGCAATACGGTGGTGTGTGGCGATTGGAACATTGCCCACCAAAACATTGACTTGAAAAACTGGAAAGGCAATTTGAAAAATTCAGGTTTCCTGCCCGAAGAGCGCGAATGGATAGGCAATGTGATTGCCAAACTGGGCTGGGTGGACATTTGGCGCACGCTCTACCCCAATCAGGCTGGCTACACTTGGTGGAGCAATCGCGGTCAGGCGTATGCGAAAGATGTGGGTTGGCGCATTGATTATCAGATGGTTACGCCCAACTTGGCACAAAAAGCCACCGCCGCCCACGTTTACAAAGATGAAAAATTTTCCGACCACGCGCCTTTGGTGGTGGATTATGATTTTGTGTTGTGAAATTTGTTCAGGTAGTCTATTGGAATGGTGTTTTAAGCTGCCTGAAAAAGGGGAGATATTTGGCTGATTTGACTTTATTGCTGTTGCGTGACGCGTGTGAAGCACCGATGTGGTTGGATCGTTGGGCGATAAGTTATCCAATTGTACAGATGGCGACCGTTTCAGGCAGCCAAAGTGTGGGTAAATGGCGGCAGATTGTGGCAGAAGCATATGCGCGTTGTGGTGAACAGCAAATCATGTTGGTGGCGCATGGTGTGGCAGCGAATGCTGTGCTTGCTTGGTATTATCACAGTGATGTGTTGGTGCGGAAGCGGATTGTGGGGGTGCTTTTGGTTGCGCCTTTGCAAAGTTTGTGTTGTGATGAAATGGAAGATGCTTTTGAGCGTGTGCGTTTTAATGGTAAAGCGGCTTTGGTTGTTGGACAAAATGATGATTTGTGTGCATTGGATTGGGCGCGTGAGCGAGCGGTAATGTGGCGTATGCGTTTGTTTTGTGTGCCACATCATGGGCATTTGAATGCGTTTGAAGATGGGTGGCAATGGGGCATGAAATTGATGCAGGAGATGGTGTTGGCATAGTGAATGGAAATGAGTGGTTGATGATAAACCACTCATTGTTTTTGTGTTTTCAGGCTGCCTGAAAATTCAGTAGCGTACTGCTTCGCGCAGGCGCAAAAGCATGAAACATAAAATTAAACCAACCAAGCTGGCGAGCATATAGATTAAACTGGATATGTCGTGCCACATACCGAAACTGCCACCTATCCAACTGTGTAGCCAGTTGTTTTGTCCTGTTTTTAAGGCTTCAATAACGGGTGTCATCAGAAATTCATTGAATGCGGTTAAAAACAGCAAAAATGCGACCAGTCGGTGTGTTTTTTGTGGGGCGTAGCGGTTGCGGCGGCTGTCGTTGCGACAGATGAAGTAGGCTGCCAACCACACCACCAAGCCCAAGCCATTGACATAATGGAACAGACTGCCTGCAATATTGCCTGCTGTGATTTTATCCAAGCGAGCAAAAAGAATGGGGGCGGCAATGTAACCAAAACCGATGTGCAAGCCTAACCACAATCCTGCGGCTACGGCGGTTAATCTTCGCATGGTGTGTCCTTTGTGATGTGGATTTGAATGACACGGATTTTACACAAACTGCTTGTTTTTGTCGTATGTAGGGTTTGATTGGCATTGACCGTTCAGGCAGTTTTAATGTGGTGAGTTTGGGATAAGAAAATTGAAAATACCATAAAAATAAATGATTTGTGTGGGGTGGGTACTGGTACCCACCCTTTCAGGCTGCCTGAAACACATTAAGCCAGTTTGCTTGCCACATCGCGCAATGCGGTACGCAAGCCTTCTTCAATAACAGGGTGGTAAAATGGCATATCCAGCATTTGGGCAATCGTCATTTGTGATTGATGAGCCCATGCCATTAAGTGTGCCAAATGTTCTGCTGATGGTCCTGTTAATTCAGCACCCAAGAAGCGACCTGTTTGTTTGTCGGCGTAAACGCGTAAATGTCCTTGATTGACCCGCATCACGCGACTGCGTCCTTGATTGTTGAATGACACTTCGCCAATCGCCACATCGTGTTCAAAGCGTTCGCCATATTGTTGTTTTAGAGTAGTATAGCGTGCGCCAATGCTGGCAATTTGTGGGCTGGTAAACACCACGCCTATCATACTGCGGCGTAAACCTGTGTTGATATTGGGGTATTGACCTGCGTTTTCGCCTGCGATTTTGCCTTGGTCGCTGGCTTCGTGCAGCAAGGGAAGTTGGTTGGAAGCATCGCCTGCGATGAAAATATGGGGGATACTGGTTTGCATGGTGTGTGGGTTGGCAAGGGGAACACCGCGTACGTCTTTTTCTATGTTCAGGTTTTCCAAGCCGATGTTATCCACATTGGGTCGACGACCTGCGGCCGCCAGCAGATAATCGGCAACAAAAACGCCTTGTTCGCCATTTTGTGTCCATTTTACTTCCACTTTGCCTGCATGATTTAATGCCACTTTGGTTTGTGCGTCCAAATGTAAAGTCAATTCAGCACCAAAGATTTCAATCGCTTTTGCTAAGACAACAGGGTCGCTGATACCACCTAACGCACCACCGATACCGAAAATCTCTACTTTAACGCCCAAGCGACTTAATGCTTGTCCCAATTCTAAACCGATGACACCTGGACCGAATACTGCTACGCTTTCAGGCAGCGTATCCCAAGAGAATACGTCATCGTTCACAATCAATTTGTCGCCCAATTTTTCCCATTCGGGCAAAATAATAGGGCGTGAACCTGTGGCAATCACAAAACGTTCAGCCGTGATTTGGGTGTGGTCGTCAATTTGTATGGTTTTGTCGTCAAGGAATTGGGCTTTACCCATGATGCGGCGGTTTTCGTCCCAAGCATATACGTCTTCTAAAACGAAACCGACAAAACGGTCGCGTTCGGTTTTAACGCGGTTCATGACTTCTTGCCCATCAACGCGTACTGAATTGGTGTCTAAATGTATGCCAAAAGGGGCGGTATGCAAGGCGTGATGACGTGCTTCGGCTGCTGCAATCAGCAGTTTAGATGGCATGCAACCTACGCGTGCGCAGGTTGTGCCAAATACATGGCTTTCAATTAAATAAACGTTTTCGGTGAAGCGGCGTGCATTGCGAAACGCGCCCATGCCTGCTGTGCCACCACCAATTACGACAACATCTGCATTTAATTTTTTCATTTTTGTTTCCTTGTTCATAAAGTGAAAATCTATATAGTCGTGGAAGTGAAAATGCAATATAAAGCGGCAACGCCTGCGGTATACATATAGTATATAAGGGCATTGGTCATGCCGTAGTGCTTTTTCAATTCTGCGACTGTATTCGTAAGGTTAATAGATGAATACAGGTTCTGAAATTAAGGTACTATTATCGCATAAATAGGTAATCAAACAGATTGAATTATTTTACTGTTTATAGTTATTAACGTGCGTTTGAGATAAGAAAACTGAAAATAAATGACTTGTGTAGGGTGGGATTACCCCATAACTTTGTCAAGTTCTAAAATTTTATACCGTGGCAACTGTATTTTTAACTCCGTCGGGTATGCTACCTAGTACAAATAATACAGTGTTGTAATTTGAAACGACCATAATTAGGCTGCCTGAAAATGGGTTTCAGGCAGCCTAATTATGTGTTTTGTTTATGGTTTAGATTTTTTCATCACCAAACCATTGTTCTACCAGTTTTTGATAAGTGCCATCGGCTTTGACTTTTTCCAAGCCTTGATTGATTTTATTCAAAAGTTCGGCATTGCCTTTTTTCACGGCAAACGCATAATCTTTGTTTTCTTCGGAAGGCAAAATCATGCGCATGGATGGCAAATCTTTTTGTTTCTTCAAATAATTTCGCAAAACCAATCCATTATCCAAAACGGCATCGGTTTCGCCAGTTAACATTGAACCAATGGAAGTAATATAGCTTGGGGTTACAACGAGATTGTTTTTCGAATCTGCTAAATTCATGGCAGCTTCTCTGTCGCCTTTGCTTAATTCATTGATGGCGATTTTTTTGCCTTTAAAGTCTTTGGCTTTTTGCAAGGATTGGTTGGCTTCGTTGTCTTGAAGCACAATGGCTCTACTGTCTTTGTGCATGAAAGACTGACTGAAATCCATTTGTGTGGCACGCTCGGGATTGATGGAGATGGTGGAAGACCAAATTTGTACTCGATCGTTGTTTAAGGTTTCCTCCAATAATGTGCGTGGTGTGTTTTGAATGGTAATGTTGAATTCTCCTGCTTTGGCAACTTCTTGCAATAATGCCACTTCAAAGCCATCGGGTTCGCCGTTGTTGCCAATATAATGGAATGGAGGATAAGTTAATTGTGAAGCCACAACAACAGTTTGTCAGTTGGGATTGTGTTTATTGTTTACGGCTGTTGTTGAGGTTTGTTGAATGCTGCTTGTTGCTGGGGATTGGGCTGCGTTGTTGCATGCAGCCAAAAAGGTACTTAATGTCAAAATCAATAGGGCTTTTTTCATGTTTATTTCTTTTTTGCAAAAATAATGGGGCTAATTTGTATTAGTCCCAATGGGATTATATGCCTAAAATCAGGAAAATCAAAATGCTGTTAGGATGTTTGGTGTAATAAGTATATTAAAATCAAATGATTGGTGTTATTTGTTTGCCGATTTTTGTTTTAATTTGTCCAACATACTGCTCAAACGTTGTCGTCCTTCTTCTTTGCTGACAATGGGGGCGCTGTTTTTGCGTCCCAATATGCTTAAATCGCTTTGTGGCATTTCATCAAGAAAACGACTGGGTTCAGGAAATTGCCATACGCCTGCGCGTTTGCGTTTTAGGCAATGCGTGAGTGTGAGTTCTTCTTTGGCACGGGTAATGCCTACATACATCAGGCGGCGTTCTTCTTCCAGTCGTCCTTCATCTATGCTTTCGGTATGTGGGAATAAGCCTTCTTCACAGCCAACCAAAAATACAAAAGGGTATTCTAAACCTTTTGAGGCGTGCAGTGTGGACATTTTTACAGCATCAATTTCTTCATCGTCCCGTCCTTCCAATAAGGTCATTAGCGCGATGGTTTGGGTTAGTTCAATCAGGTTCTTGCCTTTTTCTTCATTTTTGCGACTTAACCAGTTTTGTAAATCTTGAACGTTTTTCCAACGGGATTCGGCAGCACGGCTGTTTTCTTCCATTTGATTTAAGTGATTTTCATATTGGATGTCGCGCAACAAATCGGCGATAACACCACCTGCTTCATCTGTTTCGGCACGGAGACGGTAATCGTGCATCATGGCAGTAAATTGCTGCACGGCTTCTCGTCCTTTGTTGCTTAATGTGTTAAGCGCATTGACAGAGGAGGCTGCCTGAAACAGGCTACATGCATGATTTTGGGCATATTCATTTAGTTTGGCTAATGTGGTTTCGCCAATACCGCGCTTGGGTGTGGTTGCAGCACGTAAAAAGGCTGGGTCGTCATTGGGATTGGTAAGCAGGCGCATATAAGACAAAACGTCTTTGATTTCAGCTTTATCGTAGAAACTTTGTCCACCTGACAAACGATAGGGAATGCGTGCTTCGCGCAAGGCTTCTTCAAACAGACGTGATTGGTGGTTGCTGCGATAGAGTATGGCAAAATCAGCATATTGCGCTTGTTTGATTGTTTTTTGTCGCGCGATTTGTCCCACCACATATTTGGCTTCATGTTCTTCGTTTTGACACGCCACCACATGCACCGCTTCACCTTCGCAATATTGCGACCACAAAGTTTTGGGGAAGATTTTGGGATTGTGGGCGATGACGTGGTTGGCAACTTTTAAAATCCGTGTGGTAGAGCGGTAATTTTGTTCCAGCTTGATGATTTTGAGTTGCGGGTAATCGGCTTGTAAACGGCGCAGATTTTCAATGTCTGCACCACGCCATGCGTAGATGGATTGGTCGTCATCACCTACTGCGGTAAACATGCTTTCAATGCCCGTTAAAAGTCGCATCAATGCATATTGACAAGCGTTGGTATCTTGGCATTCGTCTATCAATAAATAACGTAAACGTTGCTGCCACTTTTGGCGTAATGTGCTGTTTTCTTTCAACAACAATACAGGTAAACGGATTAAATCATCAAAATCTACAGCTTGATAACTGTGTAAAATGGCTTGATAGCTGGCATAAATTTGGGCTGCATGACGTTGCCAGTCGTCAGAGGCTGCTTGAAATGCGGTTTCGGGTGTGTATAAATCGTTTTTCCACAGCGAAATTTGATTGCGCAGTTTGAAAATGGCTTCTTTGCCTATGCTGCCTGAGAGTTCAGTCAGGATTTTATTGCTGTCGGCAGTATCCAAAATGGAGAAGTTTTTTTTGTAGCCGATGTGTTGTGCATCTTCACGCAACATACGCATACCCAAAGCATGAAAAGTGCAAACGGTTAAACCGCGGGTTTTTTCGCGTCCTAATTTGGCAGCAATGCGTTCTTGCATTTCAGTAGCCGCTTTGTTGGTAAAGGTAATCGCGGCAATGTGATGGGGTTTATAGCCTGCTTGGATAATCATGTAGGCAATTTTCTCGGTAATCACACGCGTTTTTCCGCTGCCTGCACCAGCCAAAACGAATAAAGGTCCGCTGAGATAGTGAACAGCTTCTTGTTGTTGTGGATTGAGTTTCATAATGGTTTCAGGCAGCTTGAAATTGAAAATGGTTTTGAATGGAAAACCGCACAGCCAAATTGCTGTGCGGTTTGTATTTGGTTTAATAGCGCAATACGCTGTTTTCTTGACCCATAATGCGTGGGGTAATGAAGAATAGCAATTCGTTGCGACTTTGTTCACGAGCACGTTTTTTGAATAGATTACCGATAATGGGAATATCACCCAATAAAGGTACTTTATTCATCACATTACTTTGAACTTCTTGGTAAATACCGCCAACCACCAAAGTACCGCCATCTTCAATCATGGCTTGGGTTTTGACTTGTTTGGTAGAAATACCAGGTTCACCTTCAATATTGGTACGAGTATAATCTGGCTCATCTTTATTGATTTCAATGTCCAAGATAATCTTGTTATCAGGCGTAATGCGTGGTTTGACCTTTAAACTCATGGTTGCATCTTTAAATGCGGTGCTGGTAGAACCATTTGTATCGCGTGTGGTATAAGGAATTTGTAAACCTTGTTTGATTTCGGCTTCTTTGCGGTCTTGGGTTAAAACGCGCGGTGTGGAAATTGTTTTGGTGCGGTTTTCGGTTTCCAATGCAGACAATTCCAAACCCAATGCGTTAGAAGAGAAATGTCTTACCAAAGCAATCGAACTGCCTAATGCGCTGGTAACAGGTAGGTTAATGTTTGGACCAAATTCAATGCTACCACCATTATTATTGCTGTTGACACGAGCACCTTCCCAGTTTGCTGATACACCCATACGAGGACTGCTGCTACTGCGACCGTAACCAAATTTCACACCTAATTCGCGAGAAACGCCATCGCTTGCTTCTACAATGCGTGCTTCAACCATCACTTGACGCGCAGGTACGTCCAATTCTTCAATCAATCGCTCAAATTTTTGCATCACAAATTGATTGTCTGTGATAATTAAAGTGTTGGTAGAAGGGTCAATCAAGGCACTACCACGACCACTTAAAATACTGCGTGAAGAATCAGTAGTGCTGTTTTCCAAGTTTAAAATATCACGAAATTCTTCTACATTTTTGTATTTGAGTTGGAAAGTGCGCGAGAGCAATGGTCCCAAAGTTTGAATTTCATTTTGGGCATTCAATTCATCGCGATTTTTTTTCATCATCTCTTCGCGTGGTGCAACATTGATGATGTTGCCTTGACGTTTCATTTCCAAGTTGCGGGCATCAAGCACCAAATTTAAAGCTTGGTCCCAAGGAACATCTTTCAATGACAAGGTCATCTTGCCTTGTACCGTGTCGCTGGCAACAATATTCATGCCTGATTCTTTGGATAAGATTTGCAATACGGTACGCACATCAATATTTTGGAAATCCAAAGAGATGGTTTTCCCTTTGAAATTGTTGTCTTTTTTGTCACTGATACCCAAGTAGGCAACATTACGTTCTTGATTGATTTGAATGGTTTGACGACCATTGTTGCTTGAAGTTTTGTAGCCCCAGCTGCCTTGATTGCGAATGGTAATTTGGGTGTCATTGCCCACGCGTTTTACTGCAATGGTGCGTACAGGGGTAGAGAAATCAGCAACGTCTAAATTGCGCTGATTTTGTGTGGCAAGTGGGTGGTTTTTTAAGGTAATAATCAGGCGATCGCTTAATTTTTGAATATGTGGCTGACCTGCATAATTAGCTACGTAGTCAATTATGGCTGCACCATTTTCGCCTTTACGGAAATCAATATTGAAATCTGCACCATGACCTGGGTGTTGCATGGTGGGTTGATTTTTTCCGTTGGCAGCGCGTGTTGTTTGAGCTACAGCTTGATTACTTGAATTGGCTTCGCTGATATAAATCAAAACTTCATTGCCTTTAACTTGGGCGTTGTACTGCGCTTCTTTGCCTAAATTTAAGGAAATTCGGGCATGTTGGTTGTCTTTGGCAGTAATAATTTGGTTCAGAATGGGGTCATTAAAAGAGAATGTGGATTGTTTTAATGCCAAATCTGTTTTGGCAAAATCCAATGCAATGCGAGATGGATTGGTTGTGATGAAACCAGATGGCTCAACCGCATCTTTATCAAAACGTACTGTAATCAGACGTTGATTGTTGTCTAAAACCGATGCATTGATATCCACAATATTGCCTGCCCAAGCTGCCTGAAAGCCAACCGCAAATAATGCAGCAGACATGATTTTTATAGAATTTCTTTTCATGATTTAAAACCTCATAATTACATAGTTATTTAATTGTCAAACTGCTTAATTTGCCAATATCAGCTCAGCAGGACGATCACCCCAGTTGCCTTGGGCATCTTCAACCACTTCAATAATTTCAATTTTATCAGTGGTAATTTTGCTGATTTTGCCGTAATTTTGTCCCAAGTGATTGCCAGGTTTGACGGTATAAACATGCCCTTCTACTTCAATTAGGGCAGATAAATTTGAACCACTTCCTATTGTGCCAACAAATTTTAGGTTTTCTAAACTGTAATTCTCCAACAGTTCTTTGGCACGATTCATATCAGGGGCATTGCTGTTTTGGAAAGCTGCTTTCAGTTTGGCAATGTTGAATGCATGCGGTCCAGAAAATTGTGGCGCGTAATATGTTACGGCTTCAATGGATTCTGGCTGTTGTACTGGACGAACTTTTTTCTTGGCTTCAAGTTGTTCTGCTTGCATCCATTCCTGCAAATTGCTGTCTTCTGTACAGGCAGCCAATATGAACAATGATGACAGTATGAGTATTTTTTGTTTCATTTTTTTTCCTAATCATTGTGTTTATTGGGCGGTTGAAGCAGCAGATGCACCAGATGCAGAAGTAGTATCTAATGCTTTGTAGGTGTTTGCATAAGCTGCAAAGGAAAGTTTATTACCATTTAAGTTGTTGGTATCGGCATTTTTGATGTTCATGTCGGATAAAGTTACAATGCGAGACATTCTACCGATATCACGAGTAAAATCAGCAATTTGTTCGTGGCTGCCATTTAGGGAAATGGAAAATGGTAAACGTTGGATTTGCCCTTCATTGATGGGGGTAGCAGGTGTTAAGGCACTCATGGTTAAACCATTTTTGGCTGCTGCTTGATGCATTTCTTGGATAAGAGAAGGAATTTCGTCATTGGTAGGTAATTTTTTCAATAAAACTGAAATGCTTTGCTCAATCAATGCCAGTTCTTCTTTGAGATTATCCAAATTTGCTGCCATTGTGCTTTTGTTGGTGTATTCGGTTTTCAGTTCTTCCTCTTTTTGTGTGGCTGTTTCGTATTCAGTAATTTGGTCGCTGAATAAGAGAAAGTAACTTAATCCCACAATAATTGCAGCTAAAATTGCAGCACAAATGAGTTGTACGCCTTTACTCTGTTTATGTAGGTTGTTGAGATCCAGTGATTTCATAATACCCGATTATCTCCATATCATAATTATTGAGCAGGTGTGCTGGCAGCTTGTGCTGTTCCAGATACATCTTCTACTTTGGGCAGTTGTTGTTCTATGAGTTTGGTGGTAACAGCAAACTCTTGTGCATCATCAACTTTTTTGATGCCATTTAATCTTGGTAAATCAAATATACCTGTGCTGGGTAAAGCGTTCATGAATAGCGCAACTTTGTTATCACTTACTGCACGACCTGTTAAGATGTATTCGCTGGTGCCTGTTGCATTTTGACTTTGTGAAACAGGTTCAAGAGAAATGAGATAGCTGCCTTCTGGTACAATTTGGTTTAGGGTATCCAACATACGCGCACCTTCAAAACGTTTGATGTCCAATTCTTCTACTTTTTGTTTACGTGCCAAAAAATTGCGTTTTTGTTCATTCAGTTTTTTGATTTCGGCAATTTGTTTATCCAACTCGGCAATACCTGATTGTAAGGCTTCATTTCGACTGTTTTGATGTTCAATGATACCTACTAAACCAACATAAATTGCAGCAGCAATGCCAATACCTGCTAAAGCACCGAATAACATTAAACTTTGGAATTGTTTTTTCCGTTTTTGTTCTTGCAGTTCACGATAGGGAAGCAAGTTGATTTTAATTAAATTCATTTTATACCAAACCTCTCAAAGCTAAACCAAATGCCATTGTTAGTGAATTGGCATCTTTATCAAATGTCACAACCTCTGTTTTACTTTTGTTGTTTGCTAAACTTGCGGGTGCGATTTGACGTACATTGATGCCTGTTTCGGAATAGACGGCTGTTTCTAAACCTGAATTGGCAATGCAACCACTGCCACTAATGTAGATCTCTTTTACGATGCTTTCTCCGCTTTGGGTGGCGAAAAAGAATTGTAAGGCGCGTTGAATTTCTTGCGCAATTTGCATATTGAAGTTAACCATAATGTATTCATGATAGTCAGTAGGTCGGCTGCCTGAACCATGAACCATGCTAAGTGCTTCTGCATCACTCACTTGGTAGTTGCGTTGGATAAGCTGAATTAATTGCTCTAAACCCAAGTGACTTTCTTGTTTATAAACGATTTTTCCGTTTTCCAAAATTAAGGTTTTCATTGTGGTATCGCCAATATCAAATAAGGCGGTACGCGAAATCGGAAATTCATGACCTGATAGTTCATCTGCGTAAATGAATGAATTGGCAATAGCAAATAAATCGACATCAATATTAATAGCGGATAAACCTACTTCATCAAGTAAATCGGTTGCTTTATCAATATTTTCGGTTTTGGCAGCAACAATCAGTACGTTTTGTTCTTGGGTGGCTGTATTTTGACCCACAACATTCCAGTCGTAATTCATTTCATCAAGTGTGCCAAATGTGGCAACTTCTGATTCAACAAATTCCTGTAAGCTGATTTCAGCAATACTGGGGTCGTACATTGAATTTTCTTCAATCGTTACTGTACTAAATGGCAAAGCCATATTAACTTGCTTGCAATTTGTTTTTAATTTGCTATAACATTGTTGCAAATGCGATACAAGTTCATCGTAATTGACAATTTCGCTGCCTGAAACCACGTTTTGGGGTAAGTATTCAATGGCATATTTTTCCAGTTGAACTTGGTTTAATTGTTTGCCTGAAAGTTGTACCATACGGATGGCATATTGGCTGATATCTAAACCGATAACGCTTTTGCCTGATGTGGCAGAAGCAACTTTATTGCTTGTATTTTTGTTGGTTTTTTTTAAACGCATCATTTTGAATCCTTACTTAAACACGCAAAACATTTATAATTGTGTTTGGGGTTTTGGTTCGCTGGAATTTTGCTGGGTAACAAAACATAGGTGCATTTTACTTGATTTTAAAAAAATTATGGCAAATTTTATTTTGGGAATGACATAAAAACCATGATAACACGATTTATTACAACATTATTGGGGTTGCTTTTAGGTTTGTTTTTGTTCGCTTTGGGTTTGTTGACAATAGCTGTTTTGGTGAAATATCCCGAGCTGCCTGATTTGGAAGCCATACAAAACTATCAACCTAGAGAGCCATTAACCATTTATTCAAACGATGGCAAAATCATCGGTATTTATGGTGATGAACGCCGCGAGTTTAAGTCCATTGCGGAGTTTCCACAGAATTTGAAAAATGCCGTGATTGCTGCGGAAGACAAGCGTTTTTATGAGCATTGGGGTGTGGATTTAATGGGGGTTGCGCGTGCGGTATTGAGTAATTTAAAAGGCGGCTCAAAACAAGGTGCCAGCACGATAACCCAACAAGTTGCCCGCAACTTTTATTTAAGCAATGAACGCACCTTAACCCGCAAATTCAACGAAGCCTTATTGGCTTACAAAATTGAAAAAACTTTAACCAAAGACCAAATTTTGGAATTGTATTTCAATCACATCTATTTGGGGCAGCGCGCTTATGGTTTTGCTGCTGCTGCCAAAATTTATTTTAACAAAGATGTGAAAGACTTAACTTTGGCAGAAGCCAGTATTTTGGCAGGTCTGCCTAAAGCTCCCTCCACATTCAACCCGATTGTGAATCCCAAACGCGCCCAACTGCGCCAAGAGTATATTTTGAACAATATGCTGGAATTGGGCATGATTAGACAAAATGAACGTGATGCTGCCTTAAAAGAAAACCTGATTTACGGTGGACATCG
The DNA here is from genome assembly GCF_030525755.1 of Alysiella sp. Taxonomy (GTDB): domain Bacteria; phylum Pseudomonadota; class Gammaproteobacteria; order Burkholderiales; family Neisseriaceae; genus Simonsiella. Next base: position 5,278 of record NZ_JAUNEC010000029.1, on the reverse strand, counting down.
TATTGATATTGACCCTAACTCACTTTATGTTGCTGAAATGGCACGTCAATGGTTGTATGAACGTTATGGCGAAAAAGTTTATACCAGTGGCATGCATGTTTACACAACGGTACACAGCGAGAACCAAAAAGCTGCCACACAGGCATTGCGCCGTGCTTTGCTTGATTATGACCATCGTAGCGCGTATCGTGGTGCAGAGCAACAGTTGGATTTAAGTGGTTTGGAAGACGAGGAATTGGAAGAAGAAATTGCACGTTTTTTGGGTAATACTTATACCGTAGAGAAAATGGTGCCAGCGATTATTCGTCAAATTGATAAAAAAGGCATTGCAGTACAGATACAAGATGGCAATGTCATTCAAATCAATCGTGCGCAGATGGGCAGCGCAGCCAATGCCATCAACAATAAAAAAATGGGCGATAGGGCATTAAAAATCGGTTCTTTAATACGCATTGCAAAAGCAAAAAATGGATGGATGATTGTTCAACAGCCTGAAATACAAGGTGCGTTGGTGTCGCTTGATGTCAATACAGGTGCAGTTAAAGCCGTAGTGGGCGGTTATGATTACCACAGTAAAACGTTTAACCGTGCTACTCAAAGCATCAGGCAGCCTGGTTCTACATTCAAACCATTTGTGTATTCCGCAGCATTGAGTAAGGGCATGACTGCGGCAACTCAAGTGATGGATGCACCTTTAACCATTGGTAAATGGTCGCCTAAAAATTCAGATGGAAATTATTCAGGTTTAATGACTTTGCGTTCTGCTTTGGTACGCTCTAAAAACTTGGTAACGATACGCATTGCAGAAGCTATAGGTGTGCCTTATGTGCGTGAATACGCACAAAAATTTGGTTTCAGAGCGGATCAGCTGCCTGAAGGATTGGCGATGTCTTTGGGTTCGGGTTCGGCTACACCATTGCAAATGGCAGAAGGTTATGCGGTTTTTGCTAATGGGGGGTATAAAATATCATCCTATGTGATAGACCGCATTTACGATCGACAAGGCAATGTTTTGGCAGAAATGCACCCTCATGTTGCGCGTAAAAATGCGCCCCAAGTGATGGATCCACGCAATGCTTACATCATGACCAGCATCATGCAAGATGTGATTGAACATGGTACGGCGCGTGCTGCAAAAAGTTTAAAACGAAGTGATTTAGCGGGTAAAACAGGCACAACCAATGACAATAAAGATGCTTGGTTTGTGGGCTACAATCCCCAGTTGGTTACGGCTGTGTATTTGGGTTATGACACGCCCAGAAGCTTGGGCAGTAAAGCATTTGGTGGCACTTTGGCATTGCCTGTTTGGATAAATTATATGGATTTTGCTTTGAAAAAAGTTCCATCTAAACCATATTGGGTACCACAAGGTTTGGTGCAAATCAATGGCGAATATTATTTGAAAGAGCAACAAAGCACATCAGACAATATTCCTTTGGATAACAGCACTTCCGACCCAAGTGTACTTGATGAGCAAGTAGTAGGTGCGACAATGGACAATCAAGCCATTCAGGGAGAGTTGCCTGCTGAGCCTGTGGATTCAGGCAGCCTGCCTCAGAATACAAAACCTGAAACCCATGAACTTAAATCACAACCAGATGATAATGATGGGTTAAAGAATATGGGTAATTTACTCTGATGACAAAAAGCGCAAACTGATACAGATTATTGGTTTGCGTTTGATTGTTTTCAGAAGCTGTATTCGTAAATCATTTACGATAAAATCGCTTTCAAATCTTGTACCACTTCATATTCTTTGGCAGCATGCCATTCCGACATTTCCACAATGAAACTGTCTTCGGCGCGTTCGCCCATGGTGGCGATTTTGGCGTGGCGCAAACGGATTTTGTGGCGTGCTAACACTTCGGCGATGTCTGCCAAAAGATAAGGGCGGTCGGCGGTGGCGATGTCCAAAACATAATGTTGGGCTTCGTGTTCATTGGCTTGGAAGCGGACAAAAGGCGAAATCGGTTGCAATCGGGCTTGCCGACTGATTTTGATGGGTCGTTTGCCTAAATTATCATGTGGTTGTTGTACAAATTGTTGTAAATCACGCAATAAGGCTGCCTGAACATCATTGACTTCATCAGGCTGGCTGTTTTCAGGCAGCGTCAGCACAAAGGTATCCAGAATAAAATCGTGTTCAGTGATGAATGCACGTGCGGTGGCAATGCCCAAACCGCAATCGGCAATCAAGCGACATAAACGAGCGAACAAGCGGTCTTGATTGGGCATATACACCATGATTTGCAATGTGTTGTTGTCCAAAGGCATCAGGGCGATATGGGCTTGTTCGGGTTGAAACATGATGTGGCTTAAATGCCAAATGATGATGTTACTGTTGTGTTGCACAAAATAGGCATCGCCCAAATATTGAAAAATGCGGCGTATATTTTTGTCGTTGATGCCTTGTTGTTGCAAAAAAGTTTCGGCTTTTTGGCGGCGACTGAATGTTTTATGTTCACGATTGCTGGTGTAGCCTGTTAAATGACGTGTGGCACGTTCATATAAAGTTTGCAACAGTTGGGCTTTCCATGTGTTCCAAATTTTGGGATTGGTGCCGCGTATGTCGGCAACAGTGAGCAAATAAAGTGCAGTTAAACGTTCACTTGTGCCTACTTGCTGACAAAAACGTGCCACCACATCGGGGTCTTGAATGTCTTCTTTTTGGGCGGTTTGCGACATCAATAAATGTGCTTCTACCAACCAACACAGCAAATCCGCTTCGTTTTCAGGCAGCCTATGGTCATCGGCAAAACGCCTTGCATCAGCAACGCCTAAAATTGCATGGTCGCCATCACGTCCTTTAGCAATGTCGTGAAACAGCGCAGCCAAATAAAGAATGGGAGCTTGATTAAAATCTTGCATTAAACTTGATGCAAACGGCATTTCATGGCTGTGCGCTTCTACCGCAAAGCGGCGCACATGATGCAGTACCGTCAAAATATGGTCATCAACGGGATAGATGTGGAACAAATCGTGTTGCAATAAGCCAATGATTTTGTGCCATTCTGGCAGATAACGCGCCAACACACCGTATAAATTCAAAAAGCGCATGGTGCGTGTGAGACCATGACCCGTATAGAAAAAACCCAGAAAACGCATACGGTTGGTGGCATCGGCATAAAATGTGGCATCAATTTGGTGTGATGCTGCCCACCATTGACGCAGGGTTTTCGGTGCCATACCATGCAAATCGGGGCGTTTTTGCAGCAATTCAATGATTTTAAATAAATGGTAAGGTTGTTTTTGAAACAGATTCAAATCGCGTACGGCAATCAAGCCATTGACTTGATAATAATCATCATCAATATTGTGTACCACACGCGGCAAAGGTGAATACACGCGACCGCGCAGCATCGGCAATAAAATGCCATTGAGCTGCATCACAGTTTTGGCGGTACGGTAAAAACGTGCCATCAGTGTTTCACAAGCTGCTTGTTTGCCCATACTGTCCCAGCCTAATTGCGTGGCAACGGCTGCCTGAAAGTCAAACAATAAACGGTCTTCTTCGCGACCTGCCGCACAATGCAATTCAATTCGCAAACGTGCTAAACGGCGATGACTGCTGCGCAATAAATTGGCTTCGGTACGGGTAAGGATACGGTGGCGCATCAATGCGTGAAAATCAGGCTTGATGCCCTGTGCTTGCGCCAACCACATCATGGTATGTACATCACGCAGACCACCTACGCCATTTTTTAAATTCGGTTCGAGTACCAAATTGCCTTGTTTCGCATGGCGTTGTTGCATTTCCAGCAACTTGTTTTCCATAAAGCGCACAGTATCCATTTGCTGCCTGAAAGCCATTAGGGTTTGTTCGGCTAACTCTGTGTTGCCACAAATCCAACGCGCTTCTAAAAAAGCCGTTTCAGCGGTTAAATCCGATTGAGCTGCTTGCAAAAGTTCATTCAGGCAGCCTGATTTAAGGGCGGGCTGCAATTTCATATCCCACAAGGTTTGCACAAATCCAGCAATCTGATTGTGTTCCGTTTCACTTAACGCATCAGGCGACACAATCGCCAAATCCACATCAGAATACGGATACATTTCACGCCGTCCAAAACCACCCAAAGCCAATAAACACAAACGGCTGCCTGAAAAAAACACTTGCCATAAAGTATTCAAAGTATCGTCCAAAGCCTGCGTGTATGCGCGAAAGAAAATCTGCGGTTCACGCCCATTGGCACGATAATCATTAAGGGCTTGATTTTTTGCTTGTTGTAAAACGATTTGTGTGGTTTGAATGGGGTTCATTGGGTTGAATTTGAATGGATATGGGAATAAAGGATACAGATGCTTAAATGGTGTTTTCAGGCAGCCTGAAAAAATCAGCCGCGTTCTGCCAAATATTCGCGCAAACCTTTTTCGCGCAACTGGCAACTTGGACATTCGTGGCAACCGCCCTCTACGCCCAAATAGCAAGTGTGGGTGTGCTGGCGAATGTAGTCAAACGCCCCCAACTTGTCTGCCAAAGCCCAAGTCTCTTTTTTTGTGAGATACATCAATGGCGTACGAATATTAAAATCGTAAGCCATCGCCAAATTCAAAGACACATTCATGGATTTGACAAACACATCACGGCAATCGGGATAGCCAGAGAAATCGGTCTCGCACACGCCCATAAAAATAGCCTTAATATTCTGTGATTTGGCATAAATTGCCGCATACAGCAAAAACAGCGTGTTGCGACCGTCCACAAAAGTATTGGGCAGGCTGCCTGAAACGTCAATTTGCATGTTTTCGTCCATTAAAGCATTGTTTGTAATGGCAGAAATCAGCGATAAATCCAGCACCGTTTGTTTCACGCCCAAATCTTGCGCTATCCACGCGGCGCGTTGCAATTCAATGGCGTGGCGTTGTCCATAGGCAAAAGTTATCGCTTGCACATTTGCCGCGCCAAATTCGGTAATCGCCTGAAAAAGGCAAGTGGTGGAATCTTGTCCGCCTGAAAAAATCACCAGAGCGGATTGGGGGTTATTTGAATGATTCATGATGTTTTTATGTTTAAGGCTGCCTGAAAAAGGGTTTTTATAGTGAAGTAAAATAAGAAAGATGCAAGGCGACCACGCCCGCCGTGTATAAATCGTACATAAGGGCGTGGGCAACGAAGCAGATTTCTTATTTTAATTTACCATATTATTGCATTTTCACTTCTACGACTACATTTAAGCTGACTGAAACCCTGTTTTACGGTACGATACGATGATTTTATTTATTAATGGGACTGTACTAGATAACCAGGGAAATTCAATTTAGATTAGAATAATCCCTATGA
>NZ_JAUNEC010000028.1 GCF_030525755.1 Alysiella sp. | reverse complement strand
AAGTGAAGGTGCTGGAAGTGGACGCGGCACGCAAGCGCATTGCGTTGAGTATGCGGCTTGATGACAACAAAGCGCTTTCAGGTAGCCCCAAACGCGATGCCACTGGCAACAAAGGCAACAGGCTCCCTGAAAGCCAATCCCGCCACAATACATCACGCCCCAATAATCAGCGTGAAAAACAACCACAAAATTCAGCAATGGCAGATGCGTTTGCGAAGTTGAAACGTTGATTTTTTGAAATTTCAGGCAGTCTGAACGGATTTTGGCGAAACGCACTTCGTTTTCAGGCTGCCTGAAAATACAATTTGGGAAAAATTATGGACAATGTTTTTGAAAAATGCGACATCATTAGCGTTATGCCCGATTATGGCGGTGCTTATTTGTGGAGCAAGCTGGAAGGTGAGCGTGGTATTGGTGCTAATATTGCAGACGCTTGGTGCGGTTATCAAGATTGGTTGCCGATTTCTGAATCATTGCAAATGCAATTTCATGAATGGCAAGGTCAATTTGAAAAGGTTGATTTTTATCCCTGTGAAGATGAAGAAGGCAATGCTAGTGATGAAATATTGAATTGGCAAGGCGAAACAGTGGATTGGAATTGGGCGACTTATCATGCAGAAGGTTTGCGTTTGGCAAAATTGTTAAAGCTGGAAGTGGGCGACCAAGTCAAAGTGCATTATGTGAAACCATATGAAGATTTTAATGCGGTTGAGCGAGCTATGGAGATTTTGCTTGATGGTACGGTTGTGATACTGGATTAATTTTTCAGGCAGTCTGAAAGTACAAAAATGAACGAAACCGAAACCCACCCACTCCCCCCATTTTTGCCCGAAAACGCCAAAATCTTGATGTTGGGCAGTTTTCCGCCACCCAAACACCGTTGGAAAATGGATTTTTACTACCCCAATTTCAACAACGATATGTGGCGCGTTTTCGGTTTGGTGTTTTTTGACGATAAGGATTATTTTGTTGATTTGGCAAACAAAACTTTTCACGAAAACAAAATCCGCGATTTTTTAAACGAAAAAGGCATTGCCATTTACGACACGGCTTATCAGGTGCAGCGTTTGCAGGACAATGCGGCAGATAAGTTTGTGCAAATTGTTGAAGCGGTTGATTTAACGAAATTATTGGCGCAAATCCCATATTGTCAAACCATCATCACGACAGGTGAATTGGCAACGCAAACCTTGCTTGCCCATTTCAGGCTGCCTGAAACGCTGAAAATCGGCACGCCACTCGCGTTTTCGCACAATAGGCGCGATTTGACGCTGTGGCGTATGCCGTCCACCTCACGCGCTTATCCTTTGGCTTTGGCGAAAAAGGCAGAAAGTTATCGGCTCGCGTTTCAGGCTGCCTAAAGCAAAAATCATGCCAGTCTTTCAAAATTTACTGCACTTCTGTTAAAATTGGACTATCTTAAATAAATATTTTCAGGCAGCTTGTGATGTTGACTCACTTTTCTGACGATGTTCTTTTGCGTGCGCGTGCAATTAAGTTACTGTTGCTTGATGTGGACGGGGTTTTAACCAGCGGACAACTGTTTATCGGTGGCAATGGCGAAATCATTAAAGCATTTCATACTTTGGACGGACATGGTATTCGTATGTTACAAGATAGTGGTGTACAAACGGCAATCATCACGGCACGCAGTGATAATGCGGTACGCGTGCGAGCAGAACAGTTGGGCATCACGCATTATTTTCATGGTGTGCATGATAAAAAGTTGGCTTATGAGCAGGTGCGTGAGCTTGCTGGCGTAGCAGAACATGAGTGTGCGATGATTGGTGATGATGTGATTGATTTGCCTGTTTTAATGCGTTGTGGTTTACCTATTGCTGTGGCTTCGGCGCATGATTTTGTGAAACAAAATGTGGTGTGGGTAACACAAAAAAATGGTGGCTTTGGCGCGGTGCGTGAAGTGACTGATTTGATTATGTATGCTCAACATACTTTGCGAACTGCATTAGATGGATATTTGGCATGAACCGTTTACGCAGTTGGATTTTCCCTTTGAGTTTGGCTTTAATTTTAAGCGGTTTAAGTGCATGGTTGGGACGCATGAGTGAGGTGGTGATTGAAGAAGTAAAACTGTCGCCTGATGAGCCGCAATATTTGATGCATACAATAGAAGGTCGCCGTTATGCTGTTTCAGGCAGCCTGAAAGAGATTTTATCAGCACACAGTGCTTGGCAGTTACCTGACCGCAAAAATGTGTATTTCAGGCAGCCTGATTTGCGTTTATTTGATGAGGGACAGGTACAATACGCCATCAAAAGTGAAAATGCACATTATGCAATCAACAGCAAAAAAGTATTTTTTGAAAACAATGTAATGCTGAATAAAGCTGCGGATTTTGCACGTCCTGCCGCTGCAATCAGAACTGCTCATTTAGAAGTGGACACCGTTTCCCAAATTGCCCAAACCCAAGACCCTGTTACTTATCGTTATGGTGATTCACACGGTACGGCAAACGGCATGATTTATGACAACAAAAATGGTTTACTCAACCTGCCTTCACGCGTGAGAGCCTTGATTTATGACCCTAAACAACTTCCTTAAATTCACCCTTTTTACTCTATATCTTTCAGGCAGCCTGCATGTTTGGGCTTTGGAAAGCGACCGCAAACAACCGATTGAGATTGAAGCCGACCAAGGTTCTTTAGACCAGAAGAATCAAGTTACGGTATTCAGCGGCAATGTACTGATTAAGCAAGGCAGTTTGAATATCCAAGCCCAAACGGTTCGTGTAACACAAGACAATAGTGGTAATCAAACCATGACGGCCACAGGTTCACCCGTGCGCTTCAGCCAAGCATTAGAAAACAAAGGTACAGTAATGGGCGAAGGCAATAAAGTAGAATATGCTTCCAGCACCAATGTGGTCAAATTACTGGGCAATGCCAAAGTACAACGCGGTGGTGATTTGGCGCAAGGCGAAGTTATTACCTACAACACCCGTACCGAAGTTTATACTGTGCTGGGTGGTAATGCAGCGGGCAACAAAAATGGTCGCCGCGTTACCGTCATCATTCAGCCCACAAACCCATAAGGCTGCCTAAAATGAATGTTTCTCATCTTCATATTAAAGGTCTACAAAAATCCTTTAAAAAACGCCAAGTAGTCAAAAATTTTTCGCTGGACATTCACAGCGGCGAAGTCATCGGTTTACTTGGACCCAATGGTGCAGGCAAAACCACCAGTTTCTACATGATAGTCGGACTGATTGCCGCCGATTCAGGTAGCATTGTATTAGACGGCACAGAATTACGTCATCGCCCGATTGATGAACGTGCACGTGCAGGCATTGCTTATTTGCCACAAGAAGCGTCTATTTTCCGAAAAATGACGGTAGAACAAAACATTCGTGCCATTTTAGAAATCAGTTTAGGACAGAAAAACCAACAGGAAATCAACGACCAACTGAATAAATTATTGGCGGATTTAAACATAGAACATCTGCGACACAGTGCTGCACCCGCATTATCGGGTGGCGAACGCCGTCGCGTAGAAATTGCGCGTGTTTTGGCAGTCCAACCCCGTTTTATTCTATTGGACGAACCCTTTGCAGGCGTAGACCCACTTGCCGTTACCGACATTCAAAAAATCATTGTGTTTTTAAAATCGCGTGGCATCGGGGTTTTAATTACCGACCACAATGTGCGTGAAACCCTACGTATCTGCGACCGTGCTTACATCATCAGCGATGGTACGGTGCTGGCTTCGGGCAAACCCAATGATTTGGTCAATAATGAACAAGTTCGCGCCGTATACTTGGGCGAAAACTTCAATTACTAATCCATTCTTTCCATTTGGTTTCATTATGAGCAGCAACAATTTTCAACTTAAACTCAAACAAACCCAACAATTAAGCCAAAACATGCAACAATCGCTACGTGTTTTGCAAATGTCGGGCTTGGAAATTGAGCGCGAAGTAGAAGACTGGCTTGCTGAAAACCCCATTCTGGAACGCAAAGAGCTACCTGAAAACCACGAGTACAACGCTGTTACCAGTATCAGCAAACGCCACATCAGTTTAGATGATGACGACAGCAGCGCATGGGAAAATTTGGCACACGAAGAAACGCTTAATGATTATCTGCACAAACAAGTTTGTGAACACCCACTCAACGAAACCGAAGCCGCACATGTTCATATTTTGATTGATTTTCTTGATGAACAAGGCTATCTCACAGAAAGCATTGAACAAATCATTGAGCATACCCCATTGGAATGGATGTTAGACGAAGAAGACATGGAAATTGCATTGGAAAATTTGCGTCGCTTTGACCCACCAGGCATCGCTACCACCAATTTAAGTCAATCCCTGTTACACCAACTCGACCGTTTACCCAGCACCCCTATTCGCCGTTTGGCAGCACAAATCGTAGTACGCCATTTAGATGAAATCACCCAAAATCCTGCCAAAAACCTTGCCAAACTAGGTAGATTGCTGCCTGAAAGCACCGAAAACGAAAGACGTGAAGCCCTTGAAATGATTGCTTCACTCAATCCCTATCCTGCCTACGGTTTTGCCAGCAGCGAACCGACTGCCTACATCAAACCCGATGTATTTGTTGAAAAAGGTCGCAAAGATTGGGAAGTTTACAGCAATGAAGAAGCTTGGCCACAACTGCAAATCAGCCCCGATTTAAGCGATGCCCTACAAGACAATGTCGCACAAGACCCTATTTGGCGCGAACATTTGAATGCCGCCAAACAAAAAATAGACATGCTGCAACAACGCAAAAGCACCGTTATGCGCGTTGCCGAATACATACTCAATAAACAAACCGATTTTTTCATTTTTGGCGAAATCGGCATGAGCCCAATGCTCATCAAAGATTGTGCTAAAGAACTGGAATTGGCTGAGTCCACCATTTCTCGCGCCGTCAATGGCAAATATTTGTCCTGTCCACAAGGTTTGTTTCCCTTGCGTTACTTTTTCAGCCAAAACGCTGTGGGCAATAACGATGAAGCTGATGGTATCAGTGCCAATGCCATACGTTCAATCATTACCCATTTAATCGCCAATGAAGACAAACAAAACCCATTGTCCGACAGTGCATTACATGACCTGCTTTTGCAACAAGGTATCAACATCGCCCGCCGAACCGTTGCCAAATACCGCGAACAACTGGGTTTAGCCGCTGCCTTACAAAGAAAAAACAGCTAAATCATTTGAATAATTGATAATGTAAGTCAAATTTTTTTGATTTCAGCGTTTCAGGCAGCTTAAACAGGCTCCCAATACACTCAATCACAGTTACAATACCGTTTCATTTTCTGGCTGTTCAGAAAGCCACATCTTTCAGGCAGCCTTTCCACCGCAAACACAAGGAGCATTGTATGAACCTGAAAATTACTGGTCTGAATTTTGACGTTACCGAAGCCATTCGCAATCATGTAACGCAAAAACTGCAACGCATCAACCGCCACAGTGATGGGGTTATTTCCGCCACCATTACTTTATCTGTGGAGAAAGTGGAACACAAAGCGGCCGCACAACTGCATTTGGCAGGTAAAGACTTACATATAGAAGCGGTTGAAAACGATATGTATGCTGCCATTGACATTTTGGTGGACAAACTTGACCGTGCCGTCTTACAACATAAAGAAAAAAGCAAACAACCACGCTAATGCTGGTTTCTGTATCACAATCAGGCTGCCTGAAAATCCATCATGTGTTTTCAGGCAGCTTTTGCATGATTTACCGACCAGCAAACTTGCCGAAAAGTTGCGCTACCGTTATCATGCCAACTTTCCACAACCACATATTCATAAGGAGCAAAACATGGCTTACACTTTACCTGAATTGGGCTACGCATACGATGCGCTGGAACCTCATTTTGACAAAGAAACCATGTCAATTCACCACAGCAAACACCACCAAGCCTATGTGAACAACGCCAATGCCGCATTAGAAAGTTTGCCTGAATTTCAAAATTTAAGCGCAGAAGAATTGATTGCGCGTTTAGCTGAATTACCTGCCGACAAACAAACTCCATTACGTAACAATGCAGGCGGTCATGCCAACCACAGTTTATTTTGGACGATATTAAAAACAGGTACCACACTTTCAGGCAGCCTAAAAGAAGCGATTGAACGCGATTTTGGCAGCGTTGATGCCTTCAAAGCCGAATTTGAAAAAGCAGCCGCAACTCGCTTTGGTTCAGGCTGGGCATGGTTGGTAGTAGAAAACGGTAAATTAAAAGTGGTTTCCACTGCCAATCAAGACAGCCCACTCATGGGACAAGCAATTGCGGGTTGCAGCGGCACACCTATCATTGGTTTGGACGTTTGGGAACATGCTTACTATCTTAAATTCCAAAACCGCCGTCCCGATTATGTGAAAGAGTTTTGGAACGTGGTAAATTGGGACGAAGCACAAAAACGTTTTGATGCAGCAAAATAATGGTATCAAGACCCCAATAAAAACAAACAGGCTGCCTGAAAACTTTCAGGCAGCCTGTTTGCCTCAATTAAACTGCTACGGGAATAATGCCAATTTTAGCTTGCCATTGTTTAGGTGCAATCGCATGAACCGATTGACCTTTACTGTCCACAGCTACTGTTACAGGCATATCTTTCACTTCAAATTCATAAATGGCTTCCATGCCCAAATCTTCAAATGCCACCACTTTTGCCTCTTTAATGGCTTTGGCAACCAAATAAGCCGAACCACCCACTGCCATTAAATACACCGCTTGATTATCTGCAATGGCTTGACAAGCTGCTTCTCCACGTTCCGATTTGCCAATCATGCCTAATAATCCTGTTTGTTCCAACATTTGACGTGTAAATTTATCCATGCGCGTAGCAGTAGTGGGTCCAGCAGGTCCAACCACTTCATCACGTACAGGGTCCACAGGTCCAACGTAATAAATCATTTTATTGGTAAAGTCCACAGGCAACGCTTCACCACGATTGAGCATATCCACCATACGTTTGTGCGCCGCATCACGTCCCGTGTAAATTTTACCATTGAGCAACAACACATCGCCGATTTTCCATTGGGCAATGTCTTCTTTGGTCAAATTGTCCAAATCCACACGAATGCCATTGTCGGGGCTGTAAGTGATGTCAGGCCAATCTTCCAAACTCGGTGGTTCAAGCTGCGCTGCCCCCGAGCCATCTAACACAAATTCAACATGGCGCGTTGCAGCGCAGTTGGGAATCATGGCAACGGGTTTTGAAGCGGCATGCGTGGGGTAATCCAAAATTTTCACGTCCAAAACCGTAGTTAAGCCACCCAAACCTTGTGCACCAATGCCCAAAGCATTCACTTTCTCAAAAATTTCCAAACGCAATTTTTCTACTGTGGACAATTCCGCCCCCGACTTGGCTTTGTCCTGCAATTCATGAATGTCAATGTGCGACATCAAACTTTCTTTTGCCATCAACATGGCTTTTTCGGGTGTCCCACCAATGCCAATACCCAAAATACCTGGTGGACACCAGCCTGCACCCATCGTTGGTACGGTTTTGATGACCCAATCCACAATATTGTCAGAGGGATTGAGCATTACAGCTTTAGACTTGTTTTCTGAACCGCCACCTTTTGCTGCGCAAGTTACTTCCACTTTGTCACCAGCCACCACTTCCATATGAACAACAGCAGGCGTGTTATCACGCGTATTGATGCGTTTGCCCGCAGGATCTGCCAACACTGAAGCACGCAACACATTTTCAGGATTGGTATAAGCACGGCGTACACCTTCATTTACCATGTCTTGCACGCTCATGGTTGCGTCCCATTGCACATTCATGCCAATTTTTAAAAATACAGTCGCAATACCCGTATCTTGACAAATGGGACGATGACCTTCGGCACACATACGGCTGTTTACCAAAATTTGCGTCATCGCATCACGCGCAGCAGGATTTTCTTCTTTTTGCAACGCTCTATCCAAAGCCTGAATGTAATCTTTAGGGTGATAATAACTGATGAATTGAAACGCATCGGCAATACTGCTGATGAAATCTTCTTGTTTGATAATAGTCATGGTGTTCACTCTTTAAATTTTATGGTTTTATCGGTTTGTCTTGCGACCACATCATTATAATCAATCCCAAGCAGATTAAACCATACTGTTATACATCAATAAACCAAATTAAACCACATAATCTGTTAGAATACCGTATCATTCACATCATTATTATTTATTCAATACTTTAACATCATGCACACCATAAATTGGACTTCCGACTTGGCAACTGGATTCAAAGACATTGATGAACAACACCAGCAACTTATCGCCCAACTGAATTTATTGGTCGAGATGTCTCAATCCCAAGATATTTTACGAATCGCGCAAGCCTTATTTGACTTTATCGCAACCGCGATGGGGCATTTTGCCTATGAAGAAGAAATGCTTGCCGAAGCCAACTACAAACTACTGGACACGCGCCGTACGGCACACCAAAACTTCATTGACCGCCTAATTGGGTATCAAAGTCGCCTAATGGAAGAACCCGAAGTTTTGGAAGAAGTATTGCCACAAATGGAAATGTGGATTACACGCCACATTACACTCAACGACCCAAACTACATTGATGATGTTCAAGCATCAGGGATTTATCAAAAAGACCAAGAAGGCAATTTGGTTCGTCCCCATCTGCAAACTGAACAAATGGGTGGCTTTGACATTGAACAAAATGACACAACAAGCCCACAACCAACGGAAGAACCAGAAGCCGCACCGAAAAAAAGCTGGGCAGGCTATTGATACACCATCTTCACAAGATGGTTGACTAAATTGTCATTACACAATCCGCCAATATGCTAATCATTTTGATGTTAATCATAATGTGATTAACATCAAAATGATTGGATAAAACACAAATCTACAACCCAACACCAAACAAGCTGCCTGAAAACACCATGCGTTTTCAGGCAGCTTGTTTATTCCTCATTATTTCCGTAGAACATCAAGCAAACAATGCACTCAAAACCGCTTCAATTTCGGCACGCACAACTGCTTTTTCACGATTGCTGTCAATGACCGCATAATATGCAGGCACTTGTGCTGCACGCTGTAAATAAGTGGCACGTACACGTTCAAAAAATGCCGCATCTTCCCGTTCAAAACGGTCTTTATCACGGCTGCGCTCAATGCGTTCCAATGACACCGATAAAGGCACGTCCAACAAAATGGTTAAATCAGGGCGCAATTCATCTTGAACCCAAGTTTCCAAAATGGCAATTTTTTCATGTGGCATACCTCGCCCACCGCCTTGATACGCAAAAGTGGCATCGGTAAAACGGTCGCTCACAACGTGTTTACCGCTTGCAAGTGCAGGCAAAATGACTTCTTCCAGATGCTGACGGCGTGCCGCAAACATCAATAAGGTTTCAGTATGTAAAGACACTTTGCTTTCGGGTGAAAGCAATAACTCACGCAATTTTTCACCCAAAACCGTGCCACCAGGTTCACGCGTGAATACCACAGGCATTTGCTGCATGGCAAACCAGTTTTTTATCACTTCCAGTTGTGTGGTTTTACCTGCACCATCTATGCCGTCTAATGTAATCAATTTGGCTTGCATCAAAGTCTCCTGTTGGACTGTTTTCAGACAGCATTTTAATCCATTTGTGGCAAATTTTGTCGCTTTCCGTTACAATGTAACGCAAGTCGTATTTTTCAACCCTACTATGAAGGATAGATTATGTTTCCCGAATACCGCGATTTGATTTCCAAATTAAAGCAAGAAGATGCTCACTTTGCACGTTTATTTCATGAACACAATGAGCTGGACGACAAAATTACTGGCTTGGAAAACAATCCCGTTACCAGCGCATCAGCCGAAGACGAAATTCATACTTTGAAACAGAAAAAGTTGGCTTTGAAAGATGAATTGTACGTTATTTTGAAAAAAGCAGACGGTAAATGATTTTTAAATCATAAATCTAAAACGGACACCTTAAACTCATCGGTGTCCGTTTTTTTGTTTTCAGGCAGCCTGAATGATACCCAAGCATTCCCCCATTTTGGTGCTGGCACCTGCAAGCAATCGTTCATCAAGTACCACAGTATTTTCGGGAAATAAATTGATGACGGTTGAACCCAAACGAAACGCCCCCATTTCCTCGCCTTTTTGCAAACGAATTACCGTTTCCCCATCAGCAGGATAATGCCACTCGCGTACCTCATGAGGTCTTGGTGGATTAACCACACCTGCCCATACTGTGCTCATGCTGGCAGTTACAGTTGCCCCTACCAAAATTTGCACCATACTGCCAAATTCCGTTTCAAACACACAAATCAGGCGTTCATTACGGGCAAACAAATTGGGAATGTGTTGTGCCAAAAATGGATTAACCGAAAACAACTCTCCTGGCACATAAATCATGCGGCGCAAAGTGGCATCACAAGGCATATGCACACGATGATAATCACGCGGCGACAAATAAGTGGTCAAAAAACTGCCGTTTTCAAATTGTGCTGTCAAATCGACATCGTTTGCCAATAAATCCGATAAAGTAAAACTGTGTCCTTTGGCTTGCAATAAACGGTTTTGTTCAATCTTACCACTTTCGCTAACCTTACCATCAGCAGGCAAACACAAACTGTTTGCTTGTTCACAAATTGGGCGCGCCCCCTCTTTAAGCGGACGAATAAAAAATTCATTGAAGCTAGCATAATCTCGTGGACAACTTTTTTCAGCTTCATCTAAATTGATTTGATAATGTGCAGCAAAGGCTTGAATCACCGCATGGGTAATGCCACCCCATTTCTTCTCGGCAAACCAACCTGCCAAACGGGTAACAGCCAGTTGTGGCAACAGATAATGACTCGCAATTTTCAAACGTTCGCCACAGGTGGGGCGTGGTAAAGGTTTCAGTTGAGACATAGCAAACTTTCATAAATGCAATGTTTCAGGCTACCTGAAACATCAATTCAACATTTTGTGATGCAAATCAAGGATTTTTTGGCATGGTAAACTGTTGTTTTAATTGCTGTAAAGTATAAGCTGCCGCAGCGTTCCCATTGGCAGCAGCGCGTTCATACCATTTTTGCGCCAATTCAATATCACGCGCCACACCTGTTCCTGTGGCGTAACGTGCTGCCAAATTGTTTTGTGCTTCGGGATGTTCTTGTGCTGCTGCTTTTTCATACCAATACACGGCACGCGGATAATTTTGCACCGCACCCTCACCTTGACTGTACATTAAGGCTGCCTGAAACTGGGCTTCGGCTTCGCCTTGTTCGGCTGCTTTTTCATACCAATATAAGGCTTTTACTGCATCGGCTGGCACACCCAAACCCTCTTGATACAACACCGCCAAATTGTGTTGTGCCACTTTATCGCCTTGCTCTGCTAGAGGTTTTAACAAAGCAAAGGCTGCCTGAAAATCCTGCTTTTCATAAGCAGCAATGGCTTGAGCATACACTACATCATTTTGTGCCAAAACAGGAGAAGCCAAACAAAGTACACCACAAAAAAGGGCAAAAAAACGGTAAAACGGTTTCATTGGGTTTTCAGGCAGCCTAAAATGAGAAAAAATGAAAAAGGCGTTTTGTATCAGATTAAACCGCAAAGGGCAAGCCAAACAAACCTTTGGCTTGCTTGCCATATCAGGTAAGCGTATCATTCACAATGATTATTCATAGAATAGAATTGATTAAACAACACTTTCAGGCAGCCTGCTGTTATTTAGGCTGCCTGAAACATTTGACAACCGTTTTCAGATCACAACACCATGTATCGTCCACAAAAATCTCTTTCTCGCCGCCAAATGGCTGCCATGCTGGCTTTATTGATTGGCTTAATGCCGTTCTCAGTTGATGCCTATTTGCCTGCTCTGCCACAAATCGCTACCGCCTTAAACACCAATATTCATCACGTTGAACAAAGTTTAAGTGGTTTCATGTTTGGTGTAGCAGTTGGACAAATCATAGGTGGTTCGCTTGCCGACATCAAAGGTCGCCGCAACATTGCTTTAACGGGTTTACTTATCTATGCACTCGCCTCTTTGGTTTTGATTTTTGTACAAACCGACACACAACTACTGACCATACGTATGGTTCAAGCATTGGGCGCAGGCATAAGTGCAGTAGTAGTAGGCGCGATTGTCCGCGACAATTATCAGGGACGTGATGCCGCGCAAATGTTCACCTTAATTGGCATGATTGTGATGCTTGCGCCTTTAATTGCGCCTTTACTGGGTTCAATTTTGCAATCCTTGGGCGGTTGGCGTTTGATTTTTGGTTTTTTGTGGTTATATGGTACAGCAGTCGCGCTGATTTTGTACCGTTTCTTGCCCCAACATAAATTGGCAGAACCCATTTGCCGCGAACAATTAAACCCTATTTTTGGTCGTTATCGTGAAGTGCTGACCACCCGAACCGCATTGGGGTTTCTGGCGTACCAAGCTGCATCGTTTTCTGTCATGCTGGTATTTTTAACCGAATCGCCTTTTGTGTACATTCAACTCTATCATCTCTCGCCCCACGAATATGCCGGCTTATTTGGCTGCAATGTATTGATGATGCTGTTTTGCAACCGTTTAACCGCTTTCGGTTTACGCCACAACTGGCATTCACGCGATTTACTTAAATGGGGCATAGGCTTACAAGTCCTTGCTAATGTGGCTTTATTTGCACTTGTTCTGCTGATGCAACAACCACCCTTATACCTGATTGTACCATTGATTGTCATTGCAATTGGCACACTCGGTTTAATCAGCTCAAACGCACAAGCCTTGTTCATGAACCACTTTCGTCCTGAAATCGGCGGCAGCGCAAGTGCCATATTCTCATGCAGCCAATCACTGATTGCTTCACTCATCGGTTTTTTAACCACTTTTTTACACAATGGTACCATTCACATCATGAGCAGCATGATGTTTGCCTCAACCATGCTGGGCTTATGTTTATTGTGCTGGTTTTCAGGCAGCCAACTGTTCCATACGAAACAAACGCAAATGTAATTTCAAGTTAAATTGGCTGCCCAAAATCAGTTGCTTGCGCTATATTTGCGCTGTTTTACCCCATACAGGCTGCCTGAAAAGCCAATCCATATGACACAATAGGAGACATCATGAAACTGAAATCCCTTACCATTATTGCTACCCTTTGTTCTGTGGCATTAAGCGGCTGCATGATGAATGCACAAGGTCAGCAACAAATCAGTCGTACTGCACTTATTGGTGGTGGCGCAGCCTTAACCTGTGGCATCATTGGTGGCATTGCCAAAGGCAGTAAAGGTGCAGGCGTAGGGGCTTTGGCGTGTGGTGCAATCGGTGCAGGTATTGGCGGGTATATGGATTATCAAGAAGTCAAGCTGCGTGAACAACTTGCCAATACAGGTGTGGAAGTTCAACGTCAAGGCAACCAAATCAAATTAACCATGCCTGAAAACATCACTTTTGCCACTAACAGTGCCGTTTTGTCGCCACAAGCGCAAACCGCTTTATCACAAGCTGCGCAAACTTTGGCAACATACAATGAAACCACGCTTTCTATTGTGGGACACACTGACAGTTCAGGTAATGACAGCATCAATAATCCTTTATCCTACAACCGCGCCAAAGCCGTAGCCAATTACCTACAACAATACGGCGTTGCCCCCAATCGCATGTATGTGTCTGGTCAAGGTTCACGTCAACCGATTGCCGATAACTTAACTTTTGAAGGGAAAGCCAGAAACCGCCGTGTGGAAATTCTGATAAAACCCAATCCCAATGTGGCAACACACTAAAACAAGCACCCTATTTTAACCAACACAGCAATCAGGCTGCCTGAAATTCGTTTCAGGCAGCCTGAACTGCAATAAGACCAAGAAAAATAATTATCACAACCATGACCAATCAAATTTTTAATCTGAAAACCAATCTCATTCCCCATCAACTGCGTACTATGGGACATCCTGAACGCTTACAACTGCTCTTGCATTTGCTGCACAATGAATGCAGCATTCATGAATTGGCGGATTTAACGGGTTTAGAAACCAATGCCATTGCCAACCATATGCTAAAAATGCGTCAGTTACAAATGGTGGACTACACCCGTTTTCATCGGGTCATGCAATACCGCATTGTATCTGATACCGTGATGCAATTATTGCAAACGATTGTAAGCACACAAAACACAGAACAAGCGATTTAACCACTTTGCTTTCAGGCAGCCTATGGCATCATGAGCATTTCCCGTGACTGAAACCTTTGCCAAACCCATTTTGTGGTAAACCAAATAGAAATACAGTCGTTTCAAATTAACACTGGACAAAAAGATGGCAACCAAAGCCATATACAAGTAGTAGATAGGCACGTTGGCAACACTAGACGATTTGTATATTACGGCGTTACCAACGCCCTTATGTACGAGCGTACAGCAGGCGTTGTCACCTTGTACTGCTTTTTCACTTCTACGATTGTATTTGAAATGACCATAAGACACGATGTAGGGTGCAACTTGTTACACCCTATACTGGTAGTGTTTTTAAATGAATTGACCATAAAACGGAGATAGGGGCAGATATGAAATCTGCCCCTACAAACTTGATTTTGCAAAAGTTTAAGGTTTAGATCGTGCAAGTTGATGTGATTGAAAACCTGTATTCACAATCTTAATGAATACAGATTATTGTGTTTTACCCCAAAACCTTTCACACAATTTCCAATTTTGCAAACGCGCTATCCAATTCCTTGATGCCCTGCTTACCAAAGTTCACTGTCAGACGTGCGCTGCTGCCTTTATCTTGTGCATCAATAATCACTCCCGTACCGAATTTCATATGACGCACATTTTGTCCAATTTGGTAACCATGAAAATCCTGTTTCGCTTTAACAAATGGCATCTTTTGACTGCTTGATGTTTTCAGACTACCTGAAAAATCATGATACAAACCACCATAATTTTTCTTGGGCGAACTCAAATGGTGTAAAAGTTGCGGCGGGATTTCATCAATAAAACGCGATGGAATGCCCAGTTGGGTTTGTCCATGTAACAAACGTTGTTGCGCCATCGTGAGATACAAACGCTTACGCGCTCGCGTAATGGCAACATACATTAAACGACGTTCTTCTTGTACCCCTCCCCGCTCATTCAAACTCAATTCACTGGGGAAACGCCCTTCTTCCAAACCACTTAAAAACACGGCATCAAATTCCAAACCTTTCGCAGCATGAACCGTCATCAGTTGTACCGCATCTTGTCCTTCCGTTGCTTGATTCTCGCCACTTTCCAATGCTGCATTGCTCAAAAAAGCCAAAACCGCAAAAATGGGGCTGCCTGAAACGTCATTTTCAGACAGCATATTCGCAAATTCAGGCAAGGTTTCAAATAAACTCTCTTCAGGTTTAAAAAAATGGGCAGCGGTAACAAGTTCGTCCAAGTTCTCCGTGCGTTCCTGTTCCGCAATTTGCTTTTGATTTTGGTAATGTGCGTATAAACCACTTTCATCTATCACACTTTGCATCATGTCGGGCAAACTCAATATTTCACTTTGCTGTCTAAAACCGTCTATCAGTTGCAAAAACGCTGCAATTTTCGCATTTTTCGCACCCATGCCACAAGCTGCCTGAAACAGGCTAATGCCTTGTGCAGCAGCGGCTTCCTGAATATTTTCTACTGTACGCGCGCCAATACCGCGTGGTGGAAAATTGATGACACGCAACAAAGCGTTGTCATCATTAGGATTGACTGCCAAACGCAAATATGCCAGCGCGTGTTTGATTTCTTGGCGTTCATAAAAGCGCAAACCACCATAAATTTTGTAAGGTATGCCTGCCTGAAACAGCGATTGCTCTATCACACGCGATTGAGCATTGCTGCGGTACAACACAGCAATTTGTGCCAACGACCAACCTTCCCTCTGTAAATGACGACTTTCTTCCACAATGTAACGCGCTTCGTCCAAATCATTGAACGCCGACAAAAAACGAATTTTATCGCCCAGTTCCGCATCGGTACGCAGATTTTTACCTAAACGTTCATCGTTGTTTTCAATCACGGCATTAGCTGCTGCCAAAATATTGCCCACCGAACGATAGTTTTGTTCCAATTTAATCGGTGCCTCAATACCAAATTCATGCATTAGGTCATTCATATTGCCGACATGTGCGCCACGAAAACGGTAAATGGATTGGTCGTCATCACCCACCGCAAACACCGCTGCGTTTTTACCTGCCAAAAGTTTTAACCATGCGTATTGCAATTTATTGGTATCTTGGAACTCGTCCACCAAAATGTGATTAAAACGGTTTTGATAGTGACGGCGCAGGGTCTCGTTTTCGTTCAAAATCTCGTAACAACGCAACATCAATTCAGCAAAATCCACCACACCTTCACGACGACACATATTTTCATATTCAGCATAACATTGAACCAATCGCTGCTGATGCGTGTCTTGCGCTTGCAACGCCGCAGCGCGTAAACCGCTTTCTTTTTGTGCGTTAATAAACCCCTGTAATACCCGTGATGCAAGGCTTTCTTCGGCAATATCCAATTGTTTTAATAAGCGTTTAATCAGCGCAAGTTGGTCGCTGCTGTCCAAAATTTGAAACGTTTGTGGCAGACCTGCTTCACGATAATGCAAACGCAAAAAACGGTGGCATAAACCATGAAATGTCCCCAACCACATGGCGCGTAAATTCACAGGTAACATCGCACTCAAACGAGTGTACATTTCTTTGGCTGCTTTATTGGTAAACGTAACCGCCATGATGCTGTGTACATCAGCCATTCCATTTTGCAATAACCATGCTATTCGGGTAGTCAATACGCGGGTTTTGCCACTACCTGCACCTGCCAACACCAAAGCAGATTGTGGCGGATAGGTAACAGCAGCAAGTTGTTCAGGATTAAGATTGTGTAATAAATGAGAATGAGATAAGGTAAACATAAAAACTTTTCGCTTGGTTGATGCCCTTTCTGTTTGCGGGCTGCCTGAAACAAAAAAGCGATTTTAGGGATTTTGTAACCAAACAACAACACATTTACCCATTATGTGATTAAGAATTTTGAACGAAGTACTTGTCAAAATAAATGAACAACATTATTATGCACACAATATAAAATTAAAATTCATTCTCAATTCTCTCAAATAGGAGAAAGAAAATGTACGTTTGCATTTGCAATGCCATTACCGACCGACAAATTCAGGAAACTGTTGCATCAGGAGCCAACTCCTTAACCGATTTAAAAAATACTTTGGGCGTTGCCACTTGTTGTGGTTGCTGTGCCGATTTAGCTACTTCATTTTTGAATACCACAGCTGCTTCACTCAATCATGCAACTGCCGCGATTGTGGTTGAACATTGATGCTGATTTCCTTATTTTTAATTTTTTCAGTTATCTATTCCTTTATCATTTAGGTGGCTCATTTGAACCACCGTTTTTTTCATTATCAGTTTAAGCAGAATCTTACCCAGCAATTTAGGAGCGCAGAAGTGGAAATGTCCTACACGGTAGTAAACCACAAATAATATTTCCATACAGCAAGGCAAACCAACACCGTAGTATATTTAAAATAAGAATAAAGGCGACAACGACCACCAATACAATCCACTACATGAGAAAAATGCTGTACGATTTGCATGTAAAGCGACCATATGTTTTTTAATTCCATAACCATAAAAACATCATTGCTTATTAAGCACATAAACAAGAAAAGGCTGCCTGAGTGTTTTCAGGCAGCCTTTTACTCATAATAAAATGATTTGATAATTAACGTTTTTTACCCGTTACAGTTGCAACAGCCAAATTGCTGTTGCGTTTCAAAGCAACACTTTGTACGCCTTCTGGGTAGGAAATGTCAGACAAATGCAAGATATCACCTGCAACAACTTTTTCGCAATCCAAATCCAAAGCAGCAGGAATGTTTTTGGGATTCACAATCACATCAACAACCGTACTCAATAAAGAAACACGACCACTTTGCAATTTAACTGCTTGTGATTTTTCTGCATTCACAATGCGTACAGGAATACGCATACGCAATGGCTCATTCAAATTCACAACTTGAAAATCAATATGTTGAACTTGGCGTTTAACAGGGTGCATTTGATAATCACGTACAATCACGTCTTGTTCTTTACCATCAATGTTCAACTTCAAAATTTGTGTGAAGAAATCCACTTTTTCCAAAGCATAGAACATTTCTTTATGATTTACAGTAATGGCTTGTACTTCACCATGACCATAAACAACGGCAGGTACTTTACCTTCATGACGCAGGCGGCGGCTCGCACTCGTACCTTGCAATTCACGAACAGTAGCTTGAATGGAATTTGACATAATCAGTCCTTAATAAAAAAGTTAAAATTAAACCGCTGCCAGGCTGCGACCAGCCCTGCGGCATGTGCCTACGCACACAAGCTGCCCGAAACTTTTGCCAAGCAACCTGTTTTGGTTCTAACACCCTTTTCCCATTACGGCAAAAACAGCGGTGCTGGACGAACCAAATCCTCATTAAATAAATAAGAAACCGATTCTTCATTACTGATACGGCGAATGGTTTCTGCCAGAAGTGCCGCAATGCTCACTTGACGAATGCGTGTGCTTTGCTTACCTGATTCAGATAAAGGAATGGTATCGGTAACGACCACTTGGTCAATATCAGAAGCATTCAAACGATTAATCGCCTCACCTGAAAATACTGGATGTGTCGCATATGCTAACACCCGTTCTGCACCACGTTCTTTAAGAGCAGAGGCGGCTTTACATAAGGTATTGGCAGTATCAATCATGTCATCAATCAATAAACAAGTTTTGCCTTGTACATCACCAATGATGTTCATCACTTCTGCCACATTGGCTTTGGGACGACGTTTATCAATAATTGCCAAATCACAATTTAATATTTTGGCTACCGCACGCGCACGCACCACACCACCAATATCAGGACTAACCACAATCAAGTTTTCAATGCGTTGCTGCAAAATATCGTGGGTTAAAATCGGTGTAGCATAAATATTGTCCACTGGAATATCAAAAAAACCTTGAATTTGGTCTGCATGTAAATCCACTGTTAAAATGCGATCTATGCCTGCTGTTGCAAGCATATTGGCAACCAATTTTGCGGAAATTGGCACACGAGCAGAACGCGGGCGGCGATCTTGGCGCGCATAACCAAAATAAGGAATCGCAGCAGTAATACGACCTGCTGATGCACGTTTTAACGCATCAGCCATTGTCAAAATTTCCATTAAATTATCATTGGTTGGGGCGCAAGTGGGTTGCAAAATAAACACGTCTCGACCGCGCACATTTTCCAATAATTCAATGGCAACTTCACCATCAGAAAATTTATTCACAGCTGCATTACCCAAAACCGTATCCAAATTTTTAACCACACGGTCTGCCAATTCTGGATTAGCGTTACCTGTGAATACCATTAAGCTATCGGATGCCATTTCTTCCTCACCTGATTTTAAAGTTTTGATTTTGATTTTTTGCAACATGGTGCATACTTTCATATTGCGACACAACGCAATTATACGCGTTTTTCAGGCAGCTTAAAAGTAAGCATAAAAGTTAAGCGCGTATGCAATCAT
Organism: Alysiella sp.; assembly: GCF_030525755.1. Taxonomy (GTDB): domain Bacteria; phylum Pseudomonadota; class Gammaproteobacteria; order Burkholderiales; family Neisseriaceae; genus Simonsiella. Next base: position 2,060 of record NZ_JAUNEC010000028.1, on the reverse strand, counting down.
ACGCGCTTAAACTGGCTGGGGAGGAAGGATTCGAACCTTCGCATGCTGGAATCAAAATCCAGTGTCTTAACCGCTTGACGACTCCCCAAAAACTTTTGGCTGGGGATGTAGGATTCGAACCTACGCATGTCGGAATCAAAATCCGATGCCTTAACCAACTTGGCGAATCCCCAACTACAAACCCAGTTCTTTTCAAGTGGATTTCGTAAGAACAAAATTATGGCGCCACATGAAAACTTTGTCAATATAATTAAACCAAGCAATTCCTAAATCAATGATAAAACAAAAAAAATCAATTCAAATAATCAAACAAGGGGTGTTGCTGCAATAATACTGCCTGATGATGATACCAATTTTCAGGCAGCCTATTAGCCAAAGATTGCGCAATAATTGGATTATCGCTACTTAAAAAAAAGCACGCCCCCGACCCTGTCATCAATGGCACACCCAATCCAGATAAAGCAACATAAATTTCATTGATTTGTGGATATTCTGCCAAAACAACCGATTGCATATCATTGCGAAAAGGTTGCAAAGCAGCATAACTAATTTCATGAGCTGGCTGGCTGTTTCGTGTCAAACTTGGGTGCTGGAAAATACGAGCAGTCGCAATATGTACAGGTGGGCACACAATATTGAACCACAAATCAGGCACTTCTATCGCTTGCAACTGCTCCCCAATACCGCGTGCAAACGCACTTTGTCCAAATAAGAAAAAGGGAACATCTGCACCCAGTTGAACACCCAAATCCATCATTTTTTGCCGACTGAACCCACATTGCCAAAGACGATTGAGTACCATCAAAACCGTTGCTGCATCAGAGCTACCACCACCCAAACCACCGCCCATAGGAATGCGTTTTTGTATCCAAATGTCCGCACCTTTCAGGCAACTTGAATGCTGCTGCAATAAATGCGCCGCCCGAACGGTTAAATCGTTTTCGGGCAGTACACCTTGTGTTGGTGTATGCAAGATAATTTGCTCATCTTCACGTTTTTGAATCGCCAGCGTATCGCCCCAATCAATCAGGACAAAAATGCTTTCCAACAGATGGTAACCATCATCACGGCGACCTGTGATACGCAAATCCAAATTGAGTTTAGCAGGGGCAAAATAATGGGGAATGTGCTTGGGTAACATCATCAAAATACCGATTTCAGGCAACCTAATAATAGTAGCAGAAGTGGAAGTATAATACAGATGAGCCGCAGACAGTATTCTCACGCAACAAGGCGAACCAACATCTCAATACGTTTTCCATTCTGCGACCATCAAAATTATTTTATGGTCGCGCTTCGCAGCGTTCTTGTTTATCCGTTCGCCCTTCTTCACGGCGACTTTCACTAAAAACCATACGCAAAATAAGTTGTTCATTTTCCAACATCAATATGCGTGCCAAACCACGCTCATCGGCTTCGCGCCCAATACGCCAACCACTTTGATTGAGCGAGCCATCCTGATGTAATTCATATGGTACACCTTTAACCCATTCACCATTTGCCCACACCAGTAAATATTGTGCAGGCAACGCATAACCCAATAAATTGCGACTTAATGTTTCAGCAGATTCAGCAAAATAAACTTGACCACCACTGTCTACCGCCAGTACACCTTCGGCATCTTGACACAACTGCCCAACTGTTGTGCCTATTGGTGTATTGACGTTCAAAGTTTCCACTCCATTACGGCGTATCCAATCAAAATGCGCCGTTTGACCCCGTTCTTGAATTTGCACACCAATCCGACCTTCGGCTTCAAAAACACGCCAATCACGTTGCTCACGCCATTCTGTATTGTGTTTGGGAACATGATTTAAAGAACATGCTGCCAAAAACAGACTGCCTGAAAACAACATCAATAAACAGGATTTCTTCATGCTTGATTTTTAACCATTTTAATAAACAATTTTTGCATACACACATCAACATTTTCAGGCAGCCAAATTCATTTTTCGGCTGCCTGAAAATTTTTTTCTGATTAAATATCAATATTTTGAGCAACAAGCGCATTGCTTTCAATAAACGCCCTGCGCGGCTCCACTTCATCGCCCATCAGCGTA
>NZ_JAUNEC010000027.1 GCF_030525755.1 Alysiella sp. | reverse complement strand
CTCATGACGTGTCCACCGATTTCATCATCAAAACGAGCCGCACGTTCTAAATTCACATAATCTCCTGTTTTCAGGCAGCCTAAATTGGTTTTGATGAGAGTCTCTGCCATTAAGTCAAAATGCACTTGATTACCTGATATTTGGGTTACAGTGAGACAGCAGCCATTGTGTGCTACTGATGCACCGATTTGCAGATTTTCAGTTAAATTATCGGGAAAGCGGACGATGTGGGTGCGAAAATCAGGGGTATTTTGTGTGATGGCGATGAGTTCGCCCATGCCTTGTACAATGCCTGTAAACATGATGTGCCTTAATGATGAATTGATGAAAGATGGGGATTGTACGCATTTTCCCATAAAAATGCGCGACAAACATGCTGCCATGCGGTATCGTAGGGGGCGCAAACGGTGATGTTTTCGTTTGTTTCAGGCAGCCTGAATGTTAAACTTTGGGCATGTAACAGCAGGCGTGTGTTGCCACATAATTCGCGTATGGCTTTGTTTTGCTTTAAATCACCGTGTGTGGTGTCGCCGATAATGGGGTGAAAAATGTGTTTGAGATGACGGCGAATTTGGTGTTTGCGTCCTGTGTGAGGTGTGATTTCCACTAGGGAATAACGTGAAGTGGTAAAACGTTTGTCCACAGAAAAGGGCAGTTCGGTACGTTGTAGGGTGTGGTAATCGGTTAAGGCTGATTGTGCCTGTTTGTCTTTGCTGGCAAAGGCATCGGCGATTTTGTCGTGTTCTTCTTGTAGTGGGTAATCAATGCTGCCTGAATCGGCTGTCCAACCGCGTACAATGGCGTGATAGGTTTTGATGATTTCACGGTTTTCAAATTGTTGCGTTAAAAAACGTGCTGTTTGGGCGTTGAGTGCAAACAGCATAACACCTGATGTTGGTCGGTCTAAACGGTGTACGGGATAAACGTGTTGTCCGATTTGGTTGCGCAAAGTTTGCATGAGAAAGATGGTTTCGTGTTTGTCCAGCCAAGAGTGGTGTACCAGCATACCTGCGGGTTTATTGACCAGTAGTAAATCTGAATTTTGATAAAGTATTTCAATCATGGGCAGAGTTAATGATGATGTAAACAATGAAAAAATCTCTGTTTTGGCTTGCCATAAATGTAGCGCTGGTTTAGTCTTAATGCCTTTTGAGATACACAGGCACTTTGTTATGACCCGTTTTCAAACCGATAAAACCCTAGAACACGCCGAACGCATTATGTTGGTATCCGTGATGCTGCCTGAAAACTTTTCAGGCAGCAATGAAAGTCGTGAGCGGGCTTTTCGGGCAGCTTGTGCTGAAGCTGATGAGTTGGTACGCGCTACTGGTGGCGAGTTGGTGTGGCATGAAACTGTGAAGTGCGATAAGGCACATGCTGCTTTATTGGTTGGCACGGGTAAAGCGGAGCAATTGGCACAACTGGTGCAGCGTGAAAATATTGAATTGGTGGTGTTCAATCATGAATTAACGCCAACTCAAGAACGCAATCTGGAAAAAGCCTTGCAATGTCGTGTGTTAGACAGAGTGGGCTTGATTTTGGCAATTTTTGCTCAACGTGCCCAATCGCAAGAAGGTAAGTTGCAAGTGGAGTTGGCACAATTATCGCATTTGGCTGGACGATTGGTGCGTGGTTATGGGCATTTGCAAAGCCAAAAAGGGGGTATTGGTTTAAAGGGTCCTGGTGAAACGCAACTGGAAACCGACCGCCGTTTGATTCAAAGCAAAATCACGCAATTGCGCCGTCAGCTTGAAAATGTGAAAAAACAGCGTGAAACGCGACGTAAAGCAAGGCTTTCAGGCAGCCTGAAAACTTTTGCGATTGTGGGCTATACCAATGCGGGTAAATCCACTTTGTTCAATCGTTTAAGCAAAGCCAATGTGTTGGCAAAAGACCAGTTGTTTGCCACTTTGGATACTACCGCGCGCAAGTTGTATTTGAATGCCGATAGCAGCATTATTTTGACCGATACAGTGGGTTTTGTGCAAAATCTGCCACACAAATTGATTTCGGCATTTGCGGCAACTTTGGAAGAAACGGCATTGGCTGATGTGTTATTGCATTTGGTGGACGTATCCGATCCTGAAATGGAGCGCAAAATCCAAGATGTGAATCAGGTGTTGGCTGAAATTAAAGCCGATGCCATTGTGCAGTTGGTGATATACAACAAATGTGATTTGCTGCCTGAAAATGAACGACGAATCGGCATCATGCGTAAAGCTGATGGTAAAGTGGCTGCGGTGCGTGTTTCGGCAACAACAGGTCAGGGCTTGGACGTATTGCGTGAAGTGTTGGCGGAATTTGCCAGTCAGCATTAAATGATTGTTTATAATCGTTTCAAATATAAATGGGACAAGGCAACAACGCTCGCCGTGTACATCTAGATACATAAGGGTGTACTATATTTGTATTTAAAACAATTATATTAAGGCTGCCTGAAAGTTTTCAGGCAGCTTTTTGTGCTTGATTTAGGATTTTAGGACATCGGCAATCACTTCTGTTGCACCGTCATCAGCCAATTTTTTGGCTACTGCACGCCCCAAAGCATCGGCGTATTCTGCCGGAGCTTGTGCTTGTGCGGTCAGCATGACAGAACCATCTGAGTGTGCTACCAAGCCGTGTAGTGTGAGTAAGCCATGTTCATCGGCAGTACAATAAGCTGCCAATGGTACTTGGCAACTGCCTCCCAAAGCGCGTGCTAATGCGCGTTCTGCCGTTACGCAAGCAGCGGTTTTGGGGTGGTTTAAGGGCAATAAGACTGAAATCAAATCGGTACGATGAGCGGCGATTTCAATGCCAAGCGCACCTTGTCCTGCGGCTGGTAAACTGTCGGCTGGCGATAAAATGGTGCGTATGCGTTCGTTGAGTGCCAAACGTTCTAAACCTGCAGCTGCCAAAATGATGGCATCGTATTCGCCATTGTCCAATTTGGCTAAACGGGTTTGCACATTTCCGCGCAATGGTTTGATGTTTAAATGCGGAAAACGGGCGCGTAATTGTGCTTCACGGCGTAAGCTGGACGTGCCAACAACTGCACCTTGTGGTAAATCTTCCAAACGTGCGTAATGGTTAGACACAAAGGCATCAAATGGATTGGCACGTTCTCCTATTGCTGCCAAAGCAAATCCTTCGGGCAAATCCATGGGGATATCTTTAAGGGAATGAACTGCCAAGTCGGCACGATTTTCGTGCAACGCGGTTTCCAATTCTTTGATAAATAAACCTTTACCACCAATTTTGGATAGGGTTTTATCCAAAATTTGGTCGCCTTGTGTGGTCATGCCCAAAATGCTGATGTTGCATTGGGGGTACAGATTTTGCAGTTGTGCTTGAATATGACGCGCTTGCCACATTGCCAATGCGCTTTCTCGGCTGGCAATCACGAGTTTTTCGGGTTGTTGGTTCATAATGAAAACTTTTTAGGCTGCCTGAAAATGGGAAAATGTAAAAAGATACAGATGATAGCATTTTGCTTGAACTTGATAAACTCATAGGCTGCCTGAAATGCAGAATGAAACTTTGCTAAAACCATTTTTAAACGAATGTAGGGGCGGATTTTATCTCCGCTATTTCCTCAATTTATTGATAAAAATAAAATTTTCTACAAACTGAAACAGGGTAAATATCGAATCCGTCCCTATGAATTAAGTTTTGAAAGGGTTTTAGAATGTATTCAGGCAGCCTAAACACCAAATTAAGCCACGCCAACGGCATGTTCACCCAAAAGTGTTTGTAAATCATGCAATAAATCATTTGTCATGACAATGCGCCATTGTGCAGAGGGTATCAGGCTGCCTGAAGCATGGGCATTTTCATAATTCAGTTTTAATGCAATGTGTTTACCTTCGGTTTGTGTGTGTGTGTGCAGCAAGTTTGCCAATGCATTGATGTCGTGTTCGGGACACAAATGCAGCGTTAAGATTTCAGCATAGTGGCTGCGTGCTTGATTTAAGGTGTAAATGCGGGCGTGGGCTTCTGATGTTTCATCATCGGGGTTGATTTTATTGCTTAACACATTGATGCGTAAGCCACCTTCTGGATTGAAGCTGTCTTCGCGCACGCGACAATCACATACCAAAATTTGGTCGGCTTGTAAAATCTCACGGGGTAAAGTTGCCAACATTTCGCCACGAATGATGATTTCTTGTTTGCCATTGCCATCTTCCAATTGGATTGCCACCATTTTACCGTTTTTGGTCATGATGCTGCGGACTGATGTGGCAAATCCCGCAATGCGTACGCTGTCGGCCGGTTTGAGTGCGTTTAACGAGGTGGGTGCAAAACGGCGTACTTCTTCGGCATAAGGGGCAAAGGGGTGCCCACTTAAATAAAAACCAATGGTTTGTTTTTCTTCTGCCAGCTTTTCACTTTCACTCCATGCTTTTTCAGGCAGCATGGTAATGTCTTCAATGACATCATCAAACATGTCAAATAGACCGCCTTGATTGATATTCTCGGCTTTTTGTTCGGCATTTGCCATTGCCAATTCTATGTTTGCCAGTAACATGGCGCGATTGGGTTCTATGCTGTCAAATGCGCCACCGCGTATCAAGGCTTCTAGGGTGCGGCGATTGACATGATGTTTGTCTACGCGCTCACAAAAATCAAATAAACTGGTAAATTTACCACCTGTTTCGCGTGCTTCAACAATATTTTGTACTGCTGATTCGCCTGTGCCTTTGATTGCGCCCAAAGCGTAACGGATTTGCTTTTGGGCGTTGGGAATAAAGCGGTAGCATGATTCATTGATGTCGGGCGGTAAAAAACTGATGCCGTTCAATGGGCTTTGTGCGTCATCGTAAAAGAGTTTCAGTTGGTCGGTATTGTCCAATTCGCTGGACATGGTGGCGGCCATAAATTCGGCAGGGTAGTGGGCTTTGAGCCATGCTGTTTGATAGGAAATCAGTGCGTAGGCGGCAGCATGGGATTTATTGAAACCGTAACCTGCAAATTTTTCCATGTAGTCAAAAATTTCATCGGCTTTTTCACGCGAAATATTTTGTTTTGCCGCACCTTCGGCAAAAATATCGCGGTGTTTGACCATCTCTTCGGGTTTTTTCTTACCCATTGCACGGCGCAATAAATCCGCACCTCCTAAAGAATAACCACCAATGATTTGGGCTGCCTGCATCACTTGTTCTTGATAGACCATGATGCCGTAAGTTGGCTCTAAAATAGGTTTAAGTAATGGGTGTATGTATTCAAATGATTGCCCTTTCATTCGCGCTACAAAATCAGGGATATTGTCCATCGGGCCTGGACGATACAAAGACACAAAGGCAATCAACTCTTCAAATTTGGTGGTATAAGCTGTTTGCAGCATTTTTTTCATGCCACTAGACTCAAACTGGAATACGGCTGTGGTATTGGCATCACGGAAGATTTTATAGGCAGCATCATCTTCTAGGGAAATGCGTGATACGTCAATGGTTTCCCCAGTTGTTTGTTTGATAAAGGATTGTGCCATTTCAATAATGGTTAAATTGCGTAAACCCAAGAAGTCAAATTTGACTAAGCCTACATTTTCTACATCGCCTTTGTCGTACATGGATACGGGAGAGGAAGATTCGTCTGCTTGATAAATGGGGGAAAAATCGGAAATTTTTCCTGGTGCAATCAGTACGCCACCTGCATGCATGCCTAAACCACGCGTTAAATCTTCCAATTTTTGTGCTAAATCCATCAATTCCCATGCGTCTTCATCGTCCAAGATGCGCTTGATTTCAGGTTCAACTTCCATGGCTTTTGCCAAAGACAAGGGCTTATTTTGTTCCAAAGGAATCAATTTGGATAAGTTGTCGCACAATTTAAATGGTAATTCCAATACGCGTCCAACATCGCGAATGACTGCTTTGGACGAAAGCGTACCAAAGGTAACGATTTGGCTAACGGCTTCTTTACCGTATTTGGCACGCACATATTCAATCACGCGTCCACGATTGGCTTGGCAGAAATCAATGTCAAAGTCAGGCATGGACACGCGTTCGGGATTGAGAAAACGTTCAAACAGCAGGGCGTAACGCAGCGGGTCTAGGTCGGTAATGCCTAATGAATAGGCAACCAATGAACCCGCACCTGAACCGCGTCCTGGTCCAACAGGACAGCCATTGTTTTTTGCCCAGTTAATGAAGTCTGCCACAATCAAAAAATAGCCTGGAAAACCCATCTGAATAATGGTTTTTAACTCAAAATCAAGACGTTCTTGATATTCAGGCAGCTTGTTTTGGCGTTCAGCTTCATCAGGGTACAAGGTTCTCATGCGAGTTTGTAAACCTTGATTGGACAAATGAACCAAATAATCGTTTAAATCCATGCCATTGGGCGTGGGAAAGTCGGGCAGAAAGTTTTTGCCCAGAGTAAGGGTAAGATTACAACGCTTGGCAATTTCTAATGTGTTTTCCAGTGCTTCTGGAATATCGGTAAAGCGCTCTGTCATCACTTCGGGAGAAACGAAAAATTGGCTGCGTGTGAATACTTGTGGGCGTTTTTTGTCTGCCAATACCCAGCCCCCTGCGATGCACACACGCGCATCATGGGCTTTGTAGTCTGATTCATCAAGAAATTGGGTAGGGTGAGTTGCAACAACGGGTAAATCCAATTCGTTTGCCAATTGCAAGCTGCCTGAAACCGATGTTTCCCATTCAGGTTTTTCAGGCAGCCTTTGTAATTCCAAATAAAATGCGTTGGGAAACCATGTGGCGTATTTTTTTGCTGCGGTGTGTGCTTTGTCTTGTGCACCATTCATTAAATGCACACCAATTTCGCCCAAGTGTGCGCCTGATAGACAAATTAACCCGCTGTTGTCGCCATTGGATAGCCATGTTTGTTGGAGTTGTGGTAGATGTATATTGCGTTCATCATTTTGATAGGCTTGAGATAGGAGTTCACTTAAACGAATGTATCCTTGTTGATTACGCGCCAGAAGCAAAGCACGAAAAGGGCTGTCGGTTTGTTCTGGATTGTGTATGCGTACATCGACACCCAAAATTGGTTTAATGCCGATTGCACGACAAATTTGATAAAACTTGACCAAGCCAAAAACATTCATGAAATCCGTGAGTGCCAATGCAGGATAAGTAAATTGTTTGGCACGGTTTGCCAATTCTTTAAGGCGTAATGTGCCATCGGTGATGGAAAATTCGGAATGGGTGCGTAAATGAACAAAGGACGACATTTGAGAACTTTAATCAAGCGTAAAGAAAAACTGGATTTTAACACAACAAGCTGCCTGAAAAATTTTCAGGCAGCTTGTTTGGAGAAAGTTTATAGAGATGATTTATTTGTTGTTCAGCTGTGCATCAACTGCGGCAATTGCTGCCATATTGATGATGCGGCGTACGGTTGAAATGGGTGTAACCAAGTGGACTGCTTTGTTTAAACCCATCAAAATGGGACCGACTGTAATGCCATTGGTGGCATTCACACGCATTAAGTTATAGCTGATGTTGGCGGCTTCCACATTGGGCATGACCAGTAAATTTGCACTGCCTGAAAGCGTGGTTTCAGGGAAGATTTGTTTGCGTAGGGTTTCGTCCAATGCCAAATCTGCTTGCATTTCGCCATCAATTTCCAGTTCATCATCGGCTTGACGAATCAGTTGCAAGGCTTTTTGCATTTTAGCACTGTCGTCATTGTAAAAAGAGCCGTAATTGGAATTGGACAATAATGCCACTTTGGGCTGAATACCAAAACGTTTGATTTCTTTGGCACACATTAAAGTGCCTTGTGCGATTTGTTCCGCTGTTGGGTTATCAATCACATAAGTATCGGCGATGAAGAAGTTGCCTTTATTGGAAATCAAAGCATTCATGGCAAAGGCATTTTGTTCGGGATTGTCAAAGCCAATGATGTCTTTATATACCTTGAAGTGGTCATGGAAACGACCAATCGTGCCAGCCACCATGCCATCTGCGTAACCCAACTCCACCATGGTGGCACCAATTAAAGTGTGATTAACCAACATGCGGCGACGCGCCATGTCTTCGGTAACGCCTTTGCGTTTTTGTAGATTATAATAGTGTTTCCAACTTTCTTCGTAGTAGGGATTATTGGCAATATCAATTAAATCAAAGTCTTTTCCTGCCTGAATGGTTAAAGATTGACTTTCTAAACCTGCTTCAATGATTTCTTTGCGACCGATTAAAACGGGATACACAATTTTTTGTGAAGCTAAGTATTGGGCAGCGTGTAATACGCGTTCGTCTTCACCTTCCGCCAATACAATGCGTTTCACGTCTTTTTTGGCTTGTGCTACAACAGGACGCATAAATAAATTGGTTTTGTAGATTTGTTCTTCCAATTTCTCGGTGTATGCAGCCATATCGGTAATTGGACGCGTTGCCACGCCTGAATTCATGGCAGCTTGGGCAACGGCAGGGGCAATTTTGGCAATTAAGCGTGGATCAAAAGGTTTGGGAATCAGGTATTCAGGACCAAATTTCAATTCTTCGCCACCATATGCACCTGCCACAACATCATTAGCTTCTGCCATCGCCAAATCAGCAATCGCATGTACGGTTGCCAGTTTCATTTCTTCATTGATAGTGGTTGCGCCAACATCTAATGCGCCACGGAAAATGAATGGGAAACACAAAACATTATTGACTTGGTTGGGGAAGTCTGACCGACCTGTACCAATAATCACATCAGGACGTGCGGCTTTGGCTTCGGGCGGCCAAATCTCGGGTTGTGGATTTGCCATAGCAAACACCAATGGGTTTTCGGTCATTTGTTTGAGCATTTCCACACTCAATACATTGGGACCCGATAAGCCCAAAAACACATCTTTATTGGCTACGGCATCACCCAAATCACGCTGACCATTGTCTTCAATCGCGTAACGCAATTTGCTCTCGTCCATGCGTGTATGGTCTTCGCGGGTTTTGTAAATCACGCCTTTGGAGTCGCAAACGGTGATGTTTTCAGGTTTCATGCCCAAAGCCACCAATAAATCCAAACATGCAATCGCAGCAGCACCCGCACCAGAACACACTAATTTCACTTGGGCAATGTCTTTTTTTACATAACGTAAGCCATTCAAAACGGCTGCGGCCGTGATGATGGCTGTGCCGTGTTGGTCGTCATGGAAAACAGGAATATTGCAGCGTTCACGCAATTTTTTCTCAATATAGAAGCATTCGGGCGCTTTGATGTCTTCTAAATTGATACCGCCAAAAGTTGGTTCAAGTGCGGCGATGATGTCCACCAATTTATCGGGGTCAGTTTCATTGATTTCTATGTCAAACACATCAATATTGGCGAATTTTTTGAACAAAACGCCTTTGCCTTCCATAACGGGTTTACTGGCTTCTGGACCAATATTGCCTAAACCCAAAACCGCAGTACCATTGGAAACCACCGCCACCAAATTACCGCGTGCAGTATAGCGATATGATTTGGCTGGGTCGGCATGGATTTCCATACAAGGAACGGCAACGCCAGGTGAATATGCCAATGATAAATCGTATTGTGTTGCCAAAGGCTTGGTTGGTGCGACTTGGATTTTGCCAGGCGTAGGAAATTCGTGGAAATTCAGCGCAGCTTCTCTTAAATGTTCGTCCATAAAATGTGCTTTCTGGTTTTATAATAAAGTTGGTTAATGACGATAATAATTTGCAGGCAGGATTGTACTCCAAGCGAAAACAACTGGCTATAAAAATGGCTGCCTGAAACGAGATAACAGTCATGCGTTTTCCATATAGCTGGTTTACTCAATGATGATGCATCGGTTATCATCATGCTTTTTCAGGCAGCCTGAAATCATGTTTCATAAAATTACCCATGCCGATTATCGAGATATTGTGATGCGATGTTGGCAAAATTTTTCTTCTGCAGAACAAGATTTATTACAAGAAATTTTGCAAGGTTTTGAATTTAATCCAGAGCAAGAACAGGCATTGGTACAAGCCGTTTTGCAGCAAAGTCGTTTTGACCCCAATGCCCAGCATTGGGAAACCAATGAAGACGATGAAGACAGTACAGGTGTTTGCCCGCATTGTATCAATCCACCTGCGCCACCTTTGCGTGATTATTTGATGTGGCGAAAAAAGGACGAACTTTGAGTAAGCAGGGTTTTCAGACAGCCTAATCTTTGTGCCATTTATTTCAGAAAGTGTATTTATGACTTCTCAACCTATCGTACAACTCAAAATTCTCAATCCCCAAATACAAAATCAACTGCCAACCTATGCCACATCAGGTTCAGCAGGTTTGGATTTGCGTGCTTGTATTGATGAAGCAGTTACCTTACACGCAGGCGAAACACAACTGATTCCAACAGGTATTGCCATTTTTCTGAATAATCCCAATCTGGCTGCTACAATTTTGCCGCGTTCGGGTTTGGGACACAAACACGGTATTGTATTAGGCAATTTGGTGGGTTTGATTGATTCGGATTATCAAGGTGAATTAATGGTTTCTTTGTGGAATCGCAGCAATACAGCGTTCACTGTTCAGCCATTTGAACGCATTGCACAAATGGTCATTGTGCCAGTGGTGCAAGCCCATTTTGAAGTGGTGGACGAGTTTGCTGCCAGCGAACGGGGGGCAGGGGGATTTGGCAGCACGGGGCGAAACTAAATAATTGAAAATAGAAGATTTCAGGCTGCCTGAAACAAGATAATAAGGGAAATTTAAAGTATGCAACAACACATCAAAGCCATTTCATTGGTGTTGCTCACACTGATGTTGGCAGCTTGTGGTCAAGAAACCGATAAAATTGGCGAAGCGAGTACGGTATTCAATTTATTGGGCAGAAACGACCGCATAGAAATTGAAGCATTTGATGACCCCGATGTACGTGGTTTGTCCTGTTTCTTGTCTTACGCGAAAAAAGGCGGTTTAAAAGAAACCGTGAATTTGGAAGAAGATGCCAGTGATGCTTCGGTTTCTTGTGTGCAAACCGCACCACAGATTGAATTTAATGAAAACGTGGTTGCCAAGCCGCGCCGTGTATTTAAACGTGATGCCAGTTTTGCTTTTAAAAGTCTGCAAATCATGCGCTATTACGACAGCAAACGCAAAGCCTTTGCTTATATGGTTTACAGCGACAAAATCATTCAAGGTTCGCCTAAAAATTCGCTTTCGACATTTTCCTGCTATGGCGCAACTGCACCTGTTACTGCTTCTGTAGCTGCTTTGCCCATGAACAAACAACAACTTGGTGGCTGTATCATTGAGCTTGCTGCGAAATGATTTTCAGGCAGCCTAAAACAGCTTGTTGTGCCATTTGAAATTGGAATGACAAAACATGAACGCCTTATTAGACAAAATCAAATTTGATACCAATGGTTTGGTGTGTGCCATTGCTCAAGATGCTCAAACCATGCGCGTGTTAATGGTAGCATGGATGAATGCTGAAGCCTTGCAAAAAACCGTTGAAACAGGGTTTGCCCATTATTACAGCCGCTCTCGTCAAAAACAATGGCTTAAAGGTGAAGAATCAGGGCATACCCAAAAAATCAAAGAATTGCGTTTGGATTGCGATGGTGATGCTATTGTGTTATTGATTGAACAAAATGGTGGTATCGCTTGCCATACAGGACGCGAAAGTTGTTTTTACCAAGTTTGGCAAGATGATGCATGGCAAACCGTTGATGTGGTTTTAAAAGACGAAACAGAAATTTATACTAAACCATGATTTTCAGGCAGCCTGAAAGCTGTTTTCCAATTTGATATAGTTGATAAACCAAATGAAATATTGGCAGACCACCCGTTTTCGCATTGATTTAAGTCAGCCCAAAGTCATGGGCATTGTGAATCTCACACCTGATTCCTTTTCTGATGGCGGACAATATTCAGGCAGCCTGAAAATGGCTTTGGCACACGCTGAAAAGCTGTTACAAAATGGGGCAGACATTTTGGACATTGGTGGTGAATCCACGCGTCCCAATGCTGCACCTGTTTCACTTGAAGCAGAATGGCAACGCCTGCAACCTGTTTTGGCAGAATTGGTTAAATGGCATGTACCATTAAGCATAGACACTCGCCGTAGTGAAATCATGCGTCAGGTATTGGACAATGGTTATGCCGACATCATCAACGATGTACAAGGCTTAGAAGATAAGGGAGCGCTGGCACTTTTGGCGCAACACCCAAATACAGGCATTTGCCTGATGCACATGCGAGGGCTGCCTGAAAATATGCAGCACAATCCTGATTATGGCGATGTGGTACAAGAAGTGGCACATTACCTGCAAGGACGCGTTGATACGTGTATCCAAGCAGGTATCGCAGCCGAACGCATGACTTTGGATCCAGGCTTTGGTTTTGGTAAAACCCTGCAACACAATATCGCACTCATGCAAAATTTAAACCAATTGCACAGCAGTCATCGTTTGCCTTTATTGATTGGTGTTTCGCGCAAACGCATGATAGGCGAGCTAACAGGACGAGAAATCGCATCAGAACGCGTTTCAGGCAGCCTTGCTGCCGCGTTAATGGCAGTACATAATGGTGCAAAAATCATTCGTGTACACGATGTACGCGAAACCGCTGATGCTTTAAAAGTGTGGTTGGGATTGAATGTTTCATCTCATTAGTAAAGTGATGCAGATAATCAATTTTTGTAATTGCCATTAAGCATCTGATTTTTCAGGCAGCCTATCGTATCGGAGCTGCCTAAAAAACAACCAGTCAGTTGAACTGCTTGAGTTTGACCGCAAAAACCTTGAAGACAACAAGTCTTTACGTTATATTACGCACTGTTACACGGCAAAAACAATCGCCATCATTTCAGGAGAATGCAATGAGCAACAATTTAGCAGAACGCATCAAACACGAAGGTTTACGCAGCAAAATCATGACGGCAGAACAAGCCGCCGAATTTGTGCAAAACGGCATGAACGTTGCCGTTACGGGCTTTACAGGCGCGGGCTATCCCAAAGCCTTGCCCACCGCCATTGCCGAAAAAGCCAAAGCCGAACACGCAGCAGGTCGCCCATTTTCCATTGGCATGGTAACAGGTGCTTCCACCGCGCCTGAATGTGATGGCGTATTGGCAGCCGCAAACGCCATTCATTTCCGCAACCCATTCCAATCCGACCCCACCTTACGCAACAACATCAACGCAGGCAACATCGCCTATCAAGACATGCACTTATCGCACGTTGAACAACAAATGCGTCAAGGTTTTTATGGCGAATTTGATTTGGCGATTATTGAAGTATCCAGCATCAATGCCGAAGGCAAACTCATTCCAGCCATGGGCATTGGTCATGGCAACGAGGCTCTGAAAGCCGCCAAAAAAGTGATTATTGAAGTCAATTCAGGTCAAAACATCAAATTGGAAGGCATGCACGATGCGGTATTTGACATTGGCGTGCCACCACACCGCAAGCCCATTGCCATTACCGCACCGTTTGATCGCGTGGGCGCACCCTATTTGGAATGCGATTTGGACAAAATCGTGGCAATCGTGCTGACAGACGCAGGCGACCGCAACAGCAAATTTGCCGACCCAGACGACAATTCCAAAGCCATTGCCGCGCAAATCATTGATTTCTTTAACCATGAAGTGAAAGCAGGTCGCTTGCCGAAAAACCTGTTGCCTTTGCAATCAGGCGTGGGCAATGTGGCAAATGCGGTTATGGCAGGTTTGCTGGACGCGCCATTTGACGATTTGACAGGCTACACCGAAGTGTTGCAAGACGGTATGTTGGATTTGATTTTGGCAGGCAAAATGAAACACGCTTCTGCCACCGCCTTGTCGTTCAGCCCAGACGCTTTGCAACGTTTCAATGAAAACATTGACTTCTTGCGCGACAAATTGATTTTGCGCCCCATGGAATACACCAACAGCCCCGAAGTGATTCGCCGCTTGGGTGTGATTGGCATGAACGCCATGATTGAAGCCGATATTTACGGCAATGTGAACTCCACACACATCATGGGTACGAAAATGATGAACGGCATTGGCGGTTCGGGCGACTTTACGCGCAATGCCTTCTTCTCGTTCTTTGTGTCGCCATCGGTGGCAAAAGACGGCGCGATTTCTTGCATTGTGCCTATGGTTTCGCACCACGACCACACCGAACACGATGTGATGTTCATCGTTACCGAACAGGGTATGGCAGACTTGCGCGGCAAATCGCCACGCCAACGCGCACAGTTGATTATCAACAACTGCGCCCACCCCGACTACCGCGATATGTTGCGCGATTACTACGACCGCGCGGAAAAAGCAGGCGGTTTGCACACACCACATTTGTTGATGGAAGCCTTGTCTTGGCACCAACGCTTTGTGGAAACAGGCGATATGCGCATTAAATAATTGATGTGAAAAATGTTCAGGCTGCCTGAAACGCGAATTGGGCTTTTCAGGCAGCCTTTACTTTCAGGAAACCTGTCTGTGTGTGTCAATGTGTGAAACAAGGTCGTCATAATATTGGTAATACACAATCTGCACCATATAATGAATTGGAAGAAGCATGAATACGCCCCCCGATATTGCCGATTGTATTCAAAAAAATCTGCATCAATATTTTCAGGATTTAGAAGGCGGTACTGCCACAGGTGTTTACGATATGGTTTTACTGCAAGTGGAAAAGCCTTTATTGGAATGTGTGATGACACAATGTGGTGGTAATCAATCCAAAGCCTCTGAAATATTGGGTTTAAATCGCAATACTTTGCGTAAAAAGCTGATTTTACATGGACTGTTGGAAATTTAATTGGCGTTCTTAAATATGTTCAGGCAGCATGGAATCGTTTGAAATATGAAAAAAATCTTTGTCTTATATACAGGTGGCACCATCGGCATGGTAGAAAGCTCAGAAGGTTTGCGTCCTGATACTGCAATTGCGAATATGGCACTCGCGCCATTTTCAGGCAGCTTGCATTTTGATTGGTACATTTGCCAGCCTTTGATAGATAGCTCAGCTGTTACGCCACAACATTGGGCGCAATGGTTGGTAATTTTGCAAGAAAAATTGCCCGATTACGATGGTGTGTTGGTGTTACATGGTACCGATACTTTGGCTTATACCGCCAATTTTCTTGCTCTTACTTTAAATTGTGTGGGTAAAACGGT
Source organism: Alysiella sp. (assembly GCF_030525755.1). GTDB lineage: Bacteria > Pseudomonadota > Gammaproteobacteria > Burkholderiales > Neisseriaceae > Simonsiella. The sequence goes on along the minus strand of NZ_JAUNEC010000027.1, from coordinate 7,193 downwards.
AGTTTTAACTGGCTCACAAAAACCATTTGGTCGTCCAGACAGCGATGCACCATTGAATTTACAAACCGCAGTATCTGCATTAAAGCAAGACTACCATGGCGTGTTGTTGGCATTCAATGGTAAATTGTTTCCTGCAATAGGCAGTAGCAAATACAGTACAGAAAGTGATAATGGTTTTGTTAATACCCATTTTGGGTATGTAGTAGCAGAAAGCAAGCTGCCTGAAAACCCAAATATGCTTTCAGGCAGCTTGTTACGCCATTTTAATCCCAATATCCGTACCGCAGCCTTGTATTTAACCCCTAGTTTTGGCGTACAAACTGCCACACAAATCTTACAAGCAGGACAATTAAATGTTGCCATTTTAATGAGTTATGGGCATGGCAATGCACCGAACGATGTGGATTTTTTGAATGCTGCACACAATTTTATACAACAAGGAAAAATTCTATTGAATATCAGCCAAGTAGCACAAGGTTGTGTAGCAGCTGTTTATGCACAAGGAAACGCATTGCGACAAATTGGTGTTATTAATGGCGGTAAATGCACTATTGAAACCGCCATACCCTTAATGATGTTGGCAGCAGAAAATCAATGGACCAATTCTGAATTGGAAACAGAATTACGGCGTTTAAAATTGATATAGCACAATGTTTTTATAAAAATAAGCACTTGAAATTTCTTATCCAAGTGCTTATTTTTTGTGTTTCAAACAGAAATCTTTACAATACTTTGTTCATAAAGTTGGATTTTATATTTACCCTAAATCATGATTATTGGCATGTATACTCTTTGTATACAGTAGGCATGATTGCCTTACCCATGTTAATTTTAAACAACCATAATTCGTTGTACCTAGTGAGTCCTACAAGCAAAATTGTCGCACGGATAAAGGTTGCCTGAAAAATTATGCCACGATAGACCATTCAATTTCTTCACCAGCACACATCGGCACAACCACGCTGTTGCCAAACTGAACGGTTTCAGGTACGCGCTGCGGTTTTTTGATGAGCGTAATTTGACACGGATTTTCGGGTAAGCCATAAAAACGCGCTCCATTTTTGGACGCAAACGCTTCCAATTTATCCAAAGCCCCTGCTTTTTCAAAGATTTGTGCGTACAACTCAATCGCGGTCATCGCGCTGAATACACCTGCACAACCGCAAGCGTTTTCTTTAGTGTGTTTGGGGTGGGGGGCGGTGTCTGTTCCCAAAAAGAATTTGTGCGAAAATGTCCCCGTAACCGCATCCACAAGGGCTTGACGATGCGTTTCACGTTTGATAATCGGCAAGCAATAAAAATGTGGCTTTACACCGCCAACCAACAAATGATTGCGGTTGTACATCAAATGCTGTGGCGTAACGGTTGCTGCTACATTGTCGCCGCTTTCGCAAACCAGTTGTGCGGCTTCGGCGGTGGTAATATGCTCAAAAACCACTTTCAAATCAGGAATTTCTGCCAAAATCGGGCGCATGATTCGCGCCATAAATTCAGCTTCACGGTCAAAAATGTCAATCTTGGGGTCGGTAACTTCACCATGTGTGAGCAACAAAATCCCCTGCACTGCCATTTCTTTCAATACAGGTAACAATTTAAACACATCGGTAACGCCACTATCGGAATTGGTGGTCGCGCCAGCAGGATACAATTTGAACGCCACAATCCCTGCTGCTTTGGCTTCGCGTACGGTCTCGGGTGTGGTGTTGTCGGTTAAATATAGCGTCATCAACGGCTCAAACGTACAATTTTCGGGCGTGGCAGCTTGAATTTGCTTTTTGTATTCAAGTGCTTGGGAAACTGTGGTAATAGGCGGTTTTAAGTTGGGCATCACAACAGCACGTCCCATCTGCCGTGCGGTGTGTGGTACAACCGATTTCATCGCTATGCCATCACGAAAATGCACATGAAAATCATCGGGTTGAATAATGGTTAAAGTTTGCATGGTGTGTTTCCTTTGTTGGGTAAAATGGGTTTTCAGGCTGCCTGAAAAATCAGCGACACCACGTTAATGGAGTGCGTTTATCACTTAATACCACGTTATTTGTATGTATTTGGAATTGAATATGGCTGATACCCAAAATATCAAACATATCTTGGTCTTTTTGATTTCTAATGCAAAAGGGGTTGTCTTGTTGCATTTTGATCTCAAATATTTTTTTTAATGCGGCTGCGGCTTGTGGGTCTGCGCTTAAACGGGTTAAATCGTGGTCGGCTTTGATTTTGATATGGATAAGTAAAGTGTTGATGTTATTGTCTGATAGGCTAACCTGCATGCTTTCTATTTTAGGGTCTTTTTGATAGCGTGTTTGCGTTTTTTCATCGAGTAATTTAATCATTTGGCGCACCAAAGGGGCTTTTTCTTCGGGCGATAATTGTTTCATCAATTGGATAAAATTTTGTATGTTTTCGGTAGATGTAGCGTGTAAAGTGCCACAACAAAAGAGCAAAGTAACTAGAAAAGTTTTGATTTTCATGGTGTTTTCCTTTTGGAATAGTGATTATGAAGACTTTCAGGCATCCTGAAATCATTTGCGTTTTAAAACCAAAGTAAATACGCCATTGGTTTCGCTGCTTTCCAATAATTCGTGTCCCGTATGCCGACAAAAGGCCAAAAAATCATTGGGTGCACCTGAATCGGTTGCCAATACCGTGATGATGCTGCCACTGGGCAGCGAGGCTAGGGCTTTTTTGGTGCGTAAAATGGGGAGTGGACATTTTAAGCCAGTTAAATCCAAGATTTCGGTAGTCATATTAAATTTGAAATTGAATATTTTATTGATGAGAGGCTGCCTGCAAATCACATATTCATAGCAAGGCGTTTGAAATACATGCCCAAGCCATAACAAAGCAGTCCGCTGATGCCCAAAATGAGGAAAACAATGCCTTTTTTTCGGGCGTTAGGACAAAAATAATAGAGTGATAAACTGAAACTGAAAAACACCGATGAGGCTATCAGAGGCAGTTTGGGGTGTTCTGTGTAGCGGTCTAATGTGTGGATTTCAGTTAATACAACATACATTTGCCAAATTACAGTTAATGAAATCAGCATGATGCCAATTAATAAAAACAGCGCGGCATAATCAAGATGGGACATATTGGGTTACCTGAAACAGGAAATTGAAGATAAGGGCGAAAATGGGTTTATTGTGAGGAATGAGGACAGGCTGCCTGCAACCCATATTTTTGTTTTCAAGCAGCCTGAAATGCTTATTGATGATACTGGCGCGACAATTCATGCACCGCGTCCACCAAAATTTTGGCGTGTTCGGGGTCGGTGTGTTGGTTGATGCCGTGTCCCAAATTGAAAACGTGTCCCGTGCCGTGTCCAAATTCGCCCAAAATGCGGCTGACTTCGGTGCGGATATTCTCGGGCGAACCAAACAGCGCGAATGGGTCAAAATTGCCTTGCAAAGCGACTTTGTTGCCCACACGCGCTCGGGCTTGTGCCAAATCGGTCGTCCAATCCAAGCCCAAAGCGTCTGCGCCACAATCTGCCAAATGTTCCAGCCACTGACCGCCGCCTTTGGTAAACACAATCACAGGCACTTGGCGACCTTCGTTTTCGCGTTTTAATCCGCTTACGATTTGTTTCATGTATTGCAAGCTAAACTCGCGGAATGCGGTGTGGCTCAACACGCCACCCCAAGTATCAAAAATTTGTACCGCTTGTGCGCCGTGTGCGATTTGCTCGTTCAAATAGGCGGTTACGGCTTGGGCGTTCACGTCCAAAATTTTGTGCAGCAAATCGGGGCGGCTGTACATCATGGATTTGATGGTGCGAAATTCTTTGCTGCCACCGCCTTCCACCATATAGCAAGCCAAAGTGAACGGGCTGCCTGAAAAGCCAATCAAAGGCACACGCCCATTCAAAGCCTTGCGAATGGACGCCACCGCGTCAAACACATAGCGCAAATTCGCCATATCAGGCACACGCAACTGGCTCACAGCTTGTTCATTTTGAATGGGATTTTGAAATTTTGGCCCTTCGCCTGTTTCAAAATACAAACCCAAGCCCATTGCGTCTGGCACGGTCAAAATGTCGGAAAACAAAATGGCTGCGTCCAAATCAAAGCGTTCAAGCGGCTGAATGGTTACTTCGGTTGCCAATTCGGTGTTTTTGCACAAATCCAAAAAACCGCCTGCTTGGGCGCGGGTTGCGCGGTATTCGGGCAAATAACGTCCTGCTTGGCGCATCATCCAAATGGGCGTATATTCAACGGGTTGGCGCAACAGGGCGCGGAGAAAGGTGTCGTTTTGTAAGACAGTCATGGCAAAATGAAAATGGGTTAAAATGGAATGGATTATAGCATGTCGTGGTTTGTTATTGCGGTTTCAGGCTGCCTGAAAACCCAAAACGCAGTCTCGTTTCATTGAGACTGCGGTTATTGGAATTTTAATCGGTTTGAATGCGTAAAACGGCTTGTACTACATCTTCAACGGTACGCACATTGCGGAAATCTTCAGCACGCAATTTGCGACCTGTTTCGCGTTTGATGTGGTCAATCAAATCAATGGCATCAATGCTGTCAATTTCCAAATCTTCGTATAAATGGGTTTCGGGTTTGATGCGTTCTGGCTCAATTTCAAACAAATCAATCAAAGCATTGCTTAAAATATCACGGATTTCTTGTTCGGTCATGATTTGCTCCTTGCTATGGCTTATACGGCTTGGCGATTGCGGATGAATGCAGCCAAGGTTTTTACGCTGGAAAAATGTTCACGCAAATTTTCATTTTCTCCATCTAATTGTAAATTAAAGGTTTTTTGTACTGCTAAACCCAATTCCAAAGCATCTACTGAATCCAAGCCCAAGCCATTGTCGCCAAATAGGGCATCTTCATCACCAATATCGGATATGCTGATGTCTTCCAGGCCCAAACTGTCAATAATCATTGTTTTGATTTGTTGTTCTAAACTCATGTGGTTTTCCTTGTAAAGTCGTCTTCTAAATATTGATTTAAACGCCTTGCGGCAATGGGTAAAGGCTTTTCAGCCAGCCATGTTTGTGGGTTGATGTCTTCGCCAACACTAATGGTATAGTGTATTTTTTGATGTGGTATGCGATACCATGCTTGACCTTTCTTGAAATTAGGTGGGTTCATTTTGATGTAAACAGGAGTGATGACTTTGGCACTTCTTAATCCAATGGATACGGCACCTCGATGCATTTTAACTTGTCCGTCCCAACCTGTACGCGTGCCTTCGGGAAAAATCAGTAGGCTTTGATTGTTCTGAAACACGCGATGAATTTCATCCAGCATGGCTTCATTTTCTTCATTGGGAATGTAGCCTGTTGCGCGAATTTGGCTGTTCATTGTGGGATTGTTCAGCAAATCTTTTTTGACAACACAGTTGATTTCGGGTACTTGACTAATCAGTAAAACCATATCCAAAAGAGAAGGGTGGTTGGGCAAAATCAGTTGTCCCACACGTCCTAATTTGTCCATGCCATGATATTCTACGCTCAATACTCCAGACCAAATTAAATATCGTACAAAAAGTTGCCAAATGCCTGCAACTTTGCGTCGTGCTTGCAATTGGCGAGAAATATCGTTTTGGGTACTGTTGATGGTATAGGGCAGTAAAACCAATTTAAATGCCAAGCCGCCTAGACCAAATAAAACAAAACCGAATAATGTGGCGCAAAAGCGGCGTACATAATCCAATTTTTCATGTGTTTTTCTGCCATTGCCAAATGCGACTGCCATAATTTTGGGTGTGATTCAGGCTACCTGAAAGCATAAAGCGTATCCAATTTAGTGCACCCCAGTAAAATGAATGATGGGTATTCGGGTTTGGTTCATTTTGTAAACTGATGGTGTAGTCTTGACCTTGTGTCAAAACCATTGCCAGTACATAAGGGAAAGGGGCACGTTGTGCGGGCAAGGTGTAATCTGTATGTAAAGGTTCATCAGCAAGCACCACCAGAACTGACTCAACGCCTTCATTGAGTTAAAATATGGGCTTCTGCCAAAGCGGTTTCTAGATTGTCGCTGCCTGAAACCAGTGCTGTATTTTCATTCATGTCGCCACGCAACATAGACCATTGTCCCATTACGGCATTGTGTACCGATAAGCCAAATGATGTGGGTGAAACGTTACCTGAACGAAACTATTCCAACCACAAATCAAAACTGCGGTTTTGTTCACCATCATGTGAAGCATAAACCACAGGGCTGCCTGAAAATCGTGTTGCCAAATCCCATGTTGCATCACAAACCAATCGTGCAATCAAACTCAAACGGCGACGTTGCATAACAGGCAAAAAAGCCAATTTGGGTTGATAAGGGGCAAAGTCATCTATGATTGCTGCATTCTGTGACCATGCTTGCCATTGCGTTATCTGAAACATCTTATCGGAAACAGCCTGCCAAGCGGCAATATTGAAGCTGAATGTGCAAGCGGTGGGCATGATGATTTTCAAAGAAACGTTGATAAAAGCGGTATTTTAGCCGAAAGTTTTCACAAAAAACAGATGCAATCCGTATAATATTATTTTTCCATAGTTAAGGCTGCCTGAAAAATGAATGAGCCACTGATTTGCCCTATTGATGATGTTGCCTCACTTTTACCACACAGTGGAAAAATGGTTTTATTGGAACGCATTACCGATTACAGCGAACAACATTTGCTTGCTCAAGCCCATGTTCATGAGGACCATATATTGTTGCGAAACGGTGTATTGCCTTGTATCGCTGGTATGGAAATCATGGCACAAGGTGTTGCAGCTTGGGCAGGTTGTCATGCGCACAATGCGGGCGAAGCTGTGCGTTTGGGTTTCCTATTGGGAACGCGCAAATTGAATTTGTTTACTGATGTCATTCCGATTGGTACACAATTACAGATTAAAGTTAAGGTTTCCACGCAAGACCAAAATGGTATAGGGGTGTTTGATTGTGAGCTGTATTGGATTGATGCGCCTATTGATAAACGTACCATACTACCTGAAAATGGTTTATTGATTCAGGCAGCTTTAAATGTGTATAGCCCCAAAAATGGGACAGCAATGTAAAGAAAACTTTGATTAAAATTAATAAATTATGTAGCTGTTTTTTAAACATCAAGCTGCCTGAATGTTTTCAGGCAGCTTAAAATTTTTTACGCCAATTTTGCCTTCACCAAATCCTGCACCGCAGTTGGATTTGCCTTGCCTTTGGAGGCTTTCATCACTTGACCGACAATCGCGTTCAACG
>NZ_JAUNEC010000026.1 GCF_030525755.1 Alysiella sp. | reverse complement strand
AGTTGAAATTTGATGACATAATTAAAGCCCCTAACTTTAAAATCGGTATGGATTTTAGTTAGGGGCGATTAAGCCTTGTGTTTGAGATGATGTCTTGATGACAAAGATACTGTTACAATTTACCCCTAACTTGGGGCGCGAATATACAAGGCTGCCTGAAAAATGAGGAATGTGATTCTGCGGTAATAACAGAGTTTCAGGCAGCCTAAATGCGATTTTGCGCTTCTTGTTCCATTTGTTTGCGGCGGCGGTCGCAAGGGGTATCGCAGTCGCATACTTTTTCTATACCTAAGTTGGCAATACCGCCGCAACTGCCTTTGATTTCACGGCGTTTGACGATGTAGCCAATTGCCATAGCCAAAATCACAGACAGAAAAAATACGATGGTGATTAGGAAAATTTTCATGGTTTTGTCCTTAAAAGATAATTGGCATTATTGTGGTGCAATTTCGCCAACCAAAGCCGCAAGTGCATCAAGTCTTTGGGCGTGTTTTGCTACAAAGGGATTTTGGTTATCCCATGCGTAGCCTGCCAGAATAGAGGAAATCATGCGACTGATTTCGGGGCTGCGGTTTGGGGCGTAAATGACGTTTTGAAAACGGGTGTCGTACCAGCCTGTAACATAGGTGCGGAAAGTATTGACACCTTGCATTAAGGGTTCGGCAAATTCGGTTTGCCAGTCTGTGGTTTTGCCTTTGAGTTGCTTACCCAATAAATCCGCAGCCAATTTCGCAGAATGTAAGGCAATGGTTACGCCTGATGAGAATACTGGGTCAAGAAACTCGGCAGCATTGCCCAAAAGTGCGAAGTGTTTGCCATATAGTGTTTTGACGTTGGCGGAATAACCTTGAATAGAACGGAAAGGAAAGTCGTTTTCCCATATGGCTTTATCCAGAATTTCTGCCAACATCGGGCATTCGTGCACCCATTTTTTCAAAACGGTTTCGCTGTCGCCCAATAGTTTGTCTGGCGTACCCACTACGCCGATGGAGCAATGGTTGTCGCCAAATGGAATTGTCCAAAACCACACATCGCGGTGTTGTGGATGCGTGGTAATTAGGATTTTATTGCGGTCAAATTTTGGGGAAGTGATGTTGTCTTGAATGTGGGTAAAGTGTGCCATGCGCGGTGGCAAGGAAGACGGGGTTTCCAAATCCAATAAACGTGGCAATACACGCCCATAGCCGCTGGCATCAAGCACAAATTGGGCAGTTAAGTTATAGGTTTTACCTGCATCATTTTCCACACTTAAATGCGCTACATCGCCGCTGTTGTCAAAGGCGTTAACACCGTGTCCAAAACGTACTTCTACGCCTTGTTTGACTGCTTCATCTATCAAAATTTTGTCAAATATGGCTCGACGCACTTGAAAAGTGGTGCCTGCGCCTGCGGAAAATTTGTCGGTAAAATCAAAATAGGTGTAGCGACTGCCCCAAGTAAATGCTACACCGTTTTTAAACTGAAAACTGGGCTCGGCTTGTACAGCGGCGACCATATTTGCTTCTGCCAAGATTTCCATGCAATAAGGCAGCAGGCTTTCGCCAATCATAAAGCGTGGAAAATGTTGTTTTTCCAAAACACAAACTTTAAAACCTTGTTTATTCAATAAAGCAGCGGCAACCGCACCTGCTGGACCTGCACCAATAATGGCAATATCAAAATGAGACATGATGATGTGATTTGCTTTCTTGTCAATTTGTTAATAAAAGAAAGATGGGATTTTACGCGTGATTATGGCTGCCTGAAAGGTTTTTTGATGGCTGTTCAAACGGTGTCTCACAATGCTGTTTTTCAGGCAGCATCACACTTGCCAAACACAAATTTAATATCACGCCTGTTGCTACCGTAATACCAAATGCAGCCACCGCAGGCGTGGCACTTACACTCAATAAAGCAAAGGAAATACCCGTTGTCAAAGCCGCCAAAATCAAGCCACCTGCCCGTGCTTTGGCGGTGTGTGGTGCATTTTGTGCATACAGCGCGTAATCCACACCAACAGCCGATACCAGCAATAAACCAAACATGACAAATAAACCTATGGGTATGCCCAACCAAGCTAAAACCGATATTGTTGTTGCCACAGCCAATAGCGGTACAAGTAAAATGCCACTGCCTCGCCGCCATCCCAACCATTTAGCCAACACCAACCACGCCAAAGCGAATGATGCCAGTTTCAACCAAGCCGCCTGATTACGCGTGTGCTGGAAGGCTTCGTTTAACGCACCACGTTGGTCACCCCAATGCACGCCTTGAATATGCTGCACGGCAGCGCGTACCGCTGCCACATCTTGCACATCATACAAACGGATAATCGCCGCAAACCTGCCTTGCTCCACTTCGCCCAAATACAAAGGTTGCCATGCTTGAGCAAGTTGAGTTTGTAGGCTGCCTGAAAGGCTTAAAGTGGGTGCAGCCGCAGCGTCATGCAACGCTTGCTGTATGGTGGTTCGTGGCACACCCATATCTGCAAGTGCTTGCCATGTTTCAGGCAGCCTAACCAGTTCGCGCAAGCGGTTCTGTAATTTTTGTTGTTCACTTTGCGTTGCGACAAATTGGTCCAGCGACTGCATACCACCCAATTTACCCGCTCGAATCAAACTGTGCAGCACACGCCGTACTTCGGTATTTTTGTGCAGCAAGGCATCGGGTGAATCGGCTTCGACAACCCAATAATGCCCGCCCAATTCTGTACCACCGAGTTTGGCAATCTGTTGCGCCTGCTGCACCAAAACAGGCGACAAATTCGCCCATTGACGAATGTCGTCTTTCCAATGACTTTGCCACCAACCACCCAATAAAAACACCGCACCAATGAACCACCAAGCGGGTTTACGCAAACGAACTTTGAAACATGACATCAAACTCAACCATTTTTCAGCCCACGCTGTAAACGGCACAACACAAACATGATAGCGAGCAAACAAAGGCGGAAGACACAACACAGTTGCCCCAAACGCGCCAATGAGCGCAAAACTGGAAAATACAGCCGTTTGGCGTAACACAGGCAAAGGGGTAAACCATAATAAGGCGTAACCCGATGCGGTAATCAATAAACTGACCATGAATGTGGGTAAAACCTCACGCATGGCATATTGTGCTTGCCAAATGCCATTTTTTAGGTGTTCAGGCTGCCTGAACACTGCTGGTGTAAGCCAATGTAAAGGAAAGTCTACCAACATACCGACCAAACTTGTGCCTATAACCAAAGTTAAAGCATGTATTTCACCAAACACCCATAAAGAAGCCGCTAAACCCCACAGCATACCTGCCATTAAAGGAATCAAGAGCAAAAATACCCGTCCGCTGCGAAACACCCATAACAACACCGCAAAGGTCAAAAACAAACCCAATGTGCCCATCATTTGGCTTTCCCGTTCGGCAGATATTTTGGCTTCTGCGGCAAACAATGTACCACCCGCAGTCAAAATATCGGCTTTACCCATAGCCAAATCGTGACTTTTTTGCATTAAATGCCATAGTTGTTCAGGCTGCCTATTGGTTTCAGGCAGCTTACCGTGTATCCATACCCATGTTTTACCTGTTTCATCTTGTGAAAACACCATGCCATTTTCAGCATGCCATTGCACGCGATTGTGTGGGTTACTTTGCGCCAATACAAAACGCCCCAATCCCAACCAATCTTGTTCCAAAGATAAGGGTGAGACCGAAAAAGGATTAACGGCATCTTCTGCACGCTGCCTGAAATAAGTTTGTGGTTCATTCAACAGTTGCTGCCTTTGTGTTTCAGGCAGCACCGCCAACGCCAATTTGCTTACATCTGAACGAACTTGCACTAAATCAGGCAAAATGCGGTCCTCCACCGCAATAAATATGCCACTTTGTCGCCAAAACGTGGCAATCTCTGCGGCTGCCTGAAACGCCTGTTCCGCATCATGATTGCCCGCCAATAACACCACTTGTTCATTCATCTGTTTTTGTACAGATGAATCTGCTGCGCGCAATATCGCGTTTTGTTCAGAATGAGGCAATAAATCAGCCAAATCGGTTTTCAACCACGATTGCCCCAATATGGCATGCAGCACAAAACCCAATAGCAGAAGCAACGCAGCCATGTAAATACGGCGAATAAGGCGCATAAAGTATATTTTCCTCAATCATGGGGTTATTTCAAATTATGGTTGTTTAACGGTTATGACCTGATAAACACACTATCTCACAGTATGCAACAATTTATCAGTCAGGCATTCATGCGCGAAACAATGTACCGTAACCATGTTGTCGGGTATGAATGTCTGACCTACAAAAATCATTTTGGTCGTCTACTGAAAAGCTGCCTGAAAACATCATGGTGTTTTTCAGGCAGCTTAAATGGTTACTGATGACCTGTAAAGCGGTGTAGTTTTACCCTATTCCAACGCGGGTTTGGGATAAGAAAATTGAAAACACCATGAAAATAAATGACTTATATAGGGTAAGTACTTGCACCCTAAAATACCGTTTTATCAAAACAAATGGTTAAATGATTTTTATCCCAAGTTCGCGTTAGTTTAACCGTAATTTCTGTTAATCTGCTGAACACAGATTTTTACAGCTTCACTTTTTGCCCGATTTGCAAACGGCTGTTGCCACCATTGGCACGTTTTAAGTCGCCCACATCTAAATTGTAACGCTTGGCAATGCTTTCTAAAGTGTCACCTTTTTTTACTGTGTGTACAACAGGCGCAGATTTGCGATTGCTATTGGGTTTTTTTTGTTCAGCAAGGTTTTTGCTGGTATTGGTTTTATTGTTGTTGGATTTGTCGTTTTTATCATTTTTTTCTTTTACAACAACAGTTTTCTTATTTTCAACAACAATTTTTAAGACCTGTCCCAATTTGATGTTGTTGCCTTTGATGTTGTTCACAGCCAGTAAATCTGCTACTTCAATCTGATGCCGTTTTGCAATATTGTATAAAGTATCCCCTGCTTCTACTTTATGGGTAAGGGTTTTGGTTTTCGCGTTTTCTACTCGTTTGCTGTTCGGCACAGCCGTTTTGCTTTTGAGAGCAAGGTCATTGCGTTCTTTACTGTTGGATACAGTGGTTTCAGGGCGTTTTTGAACCGTTGTCATTACTTTTGCGACAACTTGCGAGTTTGTTGCCAAATGGTTTTTGTTGCTGCTTGCCTGAACTGCTGCAACAGAAGTGGAATTGGATTTTTTCTCACTCACTTGCGCTTGCTCATGCTGGCGTTTTTGGCGCTCTACCAATTCATTTAAACCATCTTCTGCTTGTTGTGTAAGCGTGTTTTCAGATGCTGCCTGAACCTTTTCAGTGGGTTCTTTTGGTTCACGATTCGGCACAACAGCATCGCTCGTACTGCGTTCTGGTTTCTTTAACGCTTCCTCTGGCACAAACACAGGTGCCTTTTGCGTACCTACAATCAAAGTTTGTGCCGAAGGCTGGGGAATGGACAAGGCTGCTTGAACACTTTCTTTCACTTCTTGCGCAGGAGCAAGACTGTTGTCATGATGTGCTACTGTTGTGGCTGGATTGGTTAAACTGCTGGGTGGCGCAATCACAACATCGGCATGATTGTGTTTCACAGACGTTGGTACAACAACTGGTGTTGACGGCATAACTGTTTCTTTCGCTGTTACAACCGATGTAACACGCGTTTCAGATTGGCTGCCTGAAAGTGTGGTTTTAGGTGGCAAAACTGGAGCTTGTTCTACAAATGTATCGGGAACAGGGTCATAATCCAATTTAGCAAATGTGTTGCTGCCTGAAAGTTGTGGCTGCTGTAATGCCAATGTGGTATTTCTGTTCAATAAAATGGTGCGACCTGCAGCAATGCTGTTGCCTGAAATACCGTTAAGGCGTTTTAAATCAGCAACGGTGCTGCCTGTTTGCGTGGCAAGTTGGGTTAAATCCATACTGGTACTGGGTGTGAAAACGTCCCACGATAACAGGGTTTTGGTGTCAGCATCTTTGAAATTGTTTTCAAAGGTTTTGACTGCTGAAACGGGTAACAACATTTTGCGGTTGCCATCTTTGGGAATGAAAACGGGGGTTTTAAATGCAGGATTGAGTGCCAAAAATTCGCTTTCAGGAATGTTTGCCAAGAACGCAGCTGCCATGATGTCCATGGGTGCACTGACTTGCACCGCTTTAAAATAGGGCTCATTGGCGATTTCAGGCAGCCTTAAACCATAAGCCTGTGGGTTATTGACCAAATTGCGTACTGCCAATAGTTTGGGTACATAATTGCGCGTTTCCGCAGGCATACGCAAATTTTCATAAGTAGGCTCCAAGCCATTGGCTTGTGCTTGACGAATGGCACGGCTGACATTGCCTTCTCCCCAGTTGTATGCTGCCAAAGCCAAAGACCAATCGCCAAATAAACCATATAAATATTGCAAATAATTCAATGCTGCATCGGTTGCTGCGTAAACATCATGGCGACCATCATACATTGGTGTTTGCTCCAAGCCATAATGACGACCTGTTGCAGGCATAAATTGCCATAAGCCCGATGCACCAACATGTGAGCGTGCTTTGGTTACATACGCGCTTTCAATAAACGGCAAAAGTGCAATTTCAGCTGGCATATTGCGTTTTTTGACTTCATGCACAATGTGGTACATATAAGGTGTACTGCGATTGATAGTACGATTGAAATAAGCACTATTGGCAGCAAATTTGCTTTCATGGCTGCGTACCAAAGCGGAATTGACTTCGCCAATGCGAAAATCTTGGCGTAGACGTGTCCAAATGCTGCCACTTGTTACACTCTCATTGGGCGAACTGAACGTCATAGCGTGTAAACGCATCATTGCTAAACCTGTGCGTTCAGATTTTGGGTCTTGTGTTTGTGCCAACGCAGGCAGTACAAATAAACTGCTGATGGCTAAAACAAGGGTTTTAACAGATTTCATTGATAAAAATGGTCAATATGGTCAAATTTAGCCCACAATCGTAAAGGGCGTAAAGGGTACTGTCAAGCCAAAGGTCAAGCTCAACACTTCATGCAGTCATTAAATGAAAGCCCAATTATGGTTAATATGGCAAAAAGCAGGCATTGAGGTCGCCTGAAAACAGACTTGATGATTATGCCTCAATCTTTTTTTGTACCGCAGAAACTTTAATTTCCACTTTCCATTCTGCGTTGGCCAATTTCGCTTCAACACAAGCACGAGCAGGTGTATTTTGTGCATCAACCCATTTATCCCAAACTTCATTCATACATACATAATCATTTAAATCGGACAAATAAATGGTGGCTTCCAAAATATGACTTTTATCTGAACCACATTGCACTAACCAAGCATCAATTTGGTTCAATACATCTGCTGTTTGTTCAGTGATATTGCCCTTTGTGTTTTCAGGCACCATACCTGATAAAAAGACAAAACCGTTTGCCACGACGGCTTCGGAAAGTCTGTGATTACTGCCATATCTTTGAATGCTGTTCATGGTCTTCATTTCCTTGATGTTTACTGGTTTTAGGTTACCTGAAATATTTCGTACAACCTGTAAATTACGCACAAAAATAATTGAAATTACTTTAAATCTGGTGCGGATACGCACTTTACAATAAAAATTGTCGTGTACTAGGTGCTATTGGCAATTCATTTCGCAGTTGTTTTAGCTTCGCTACCTTCGTCAAAATCACCAACTTCTGTGTCAAAAATACTCGCTAATGAGGCGCATTAACTTTTATTTTTTAGCTTCACAAGTTCGCTTCGCTTCCCCTTGAATTTGGCAATTCTGCCTGAAAAACCAACTCCTCACCCAAATTGTCAATAGCCCATATTTAAGGTTGTCTGAAAAGTTTAAATCACATACAAATAATCATCACTGATAAGTGATTGATCCATATCATCAGCAGGTTTGTTTTTGGATAAACCTACTGCTTTGGCAGGCACACCCACAACAGTTGTTTGCGGTTCAACATCACGCACAACCACACTACCTGCACCAATTTTGGCACAATGACCAATGCGAATGTTGCCCAATACAGAAGCATTTGCCCCAATCATCACACCATCGCCCACTTTGGGGTGTCGGTCGCCACTTTCTTTACCTGAACCACCCAAAGTTACACCGTGTAACAATGAAATGTCATTGCCCAACACGGCAGTTTCGCCTATAACAATCCCTGTGCCGTGGTCAAACATGATACCCGAGCCAAAACGCGCCCCAGGATGAATATCCACACCAAATACCTCTGATGCGCGATTTTGCAAGAAATATGCCAATGTTTTGCGACCATTTTGCCATAAGTAATGGTTGATGCGATGCGACTGAATGGCATGAAAACCTTTAAAATACAATAGTGGCAAAGAATATTGGTCGCAAGCGGCATCGCGTTCATAACACGCGATAATATCGGCTTGTGCTGCTGCGGTAATTTCTGGGTTTAAAGTCAAAATCTTCAAGAATTCTTCATGTAAAGCACGCGCATCCATTGTGCTGCTGGCAAGTTTGCTGGACAAGTGAAATGCCAAAACTTGTGCCAAACTGTCATGTCGCAATACGGTTAAATGCAAAAAACTCGCCAATAAAGGCTCTTCCGCTGCTGCCGATTGAACTTCGGTGCGTATGGTCTGCCACATATCTACATTGAAATTCATGATTTTGCTGCCCATCAAATACATCAAAAAAACAGAATATACACCAAAATCAGCCTAATGAATTATCAATTTTCAGTCTTTCAGGCAGCCTGAACATTTTTCGCGTACAATAACAGACTTTCTTTCATTGTGTTTCTTCTGATTATGAATAAAAAAACGTTAAGTAAACAAGATATTGTTGAATTAAAAGCGCGCGCTCATCATCTTAATCCCGTGGTCATGGTCGGACAAAAAGGACTGACCGATGCCGTCATTCAAGAAACAGACACGGCTTTACATGCGCATGAATTGATTAAAGTACGCGTATTGGGTGATGATCGCGAGGAGCGTACCGCAATTTGTGCGGCATTATGTGCGGCTGTTGATGCTGAATTGGTACAACACATTGGCAAATTGTTGGTGTTGTACCGTAAACGCGAAGACAAATGATGCTTTAATGAATGCGTGTTTCAGGCAGCCTGATAGTAAGTCAATAGGCTGCCTGAAACTATCGTTTAGATACAAAAGGAAAGATGATGCAATACCAAGTTGCACCTTTAAAACGCCGTTTTGCGGCTTTAATGTATGAAAGTTTATTGGTGGCTTCGGTTGCCATTTTGGCGGGTTTGGCAGCAGGTGCATTGAATACGGTTATTACACATTCTTTACCTGCTCTTTTGGCGATAACTCCATTTCTGACCATGTTGTTTTTACTTTTTGCTTGGTGGCTTTACTTTAAATTAAATTGGTTGCGTGAAGGACAAACTTTACCTATGCGTGTTTGGCACATTGGTTTACATGATAAATATTCAGGTTCTCGCCCCAATTTAAACCGTTTGCGATTGCGTTTTGCTTGGTCTGTGGTGTTTCTGTTGTTTATCCCCATATCAGTTTATGCCTGTTTGCGTTATGGGGGCATTGCTGCAAAACCAGCTATAGCAATGGCTTTATTTTGGTGGATTTTGCCTTGGGGTTTTGCATTTTTTAACCCACGTCGCCAGTTTTTGTATGATTTTTTGGCTGGTACGGAATTGATTGACCTGCGTTGATAAGATTGTATGTTCTTATACATATTCAGGCTGCCTGAAAAATTTGCCACCGTTATCACAGAGTAAGTGATAACGGTGGCTTAACTTTAAACTTAAAAGTTGAGGATTATTTTGGCATAGGTTTAAATGTGTTCATCTTGCTGGTACCAAAAGTATCCAAATCACGTCCTGGTTCTGCAATTAAATTGTCTTTGCTGACATTGGCAATGCTTTCCAAGATAATCGCAGAAGAGACATTTTCACCAACACGATACACCATTGCCAAGCCAATCTCTTCGTTTGGTGTATTCACACGACGCACCGCTTTTTTATTATCCTCATCACGCCAATCAGATTGAATAATACGACCACGTTTGTAAATACCCAAAACTGTACCTTTATCCAAACCATCGACTGAACCTTTGTTGATGAGAATAGTCTGCATCATACCACTTTCAGCAACACCATCCATAATATCCACAATACTCGCATCAATACTTCCTTGTGGTTCATGTGGCATCATATTGAACGCATTCATGTTTTCAGGTTTACGAATCAAATAATCACCTTCACTGATTTCAGAAACGGCTTGGGTAATGACCAAAGGTTGCGCAGTACGAACCGCAACATCAGGGCGATTGGCTTTGCGCTCTTGCGCTGCAACAAAATATTCATCTTCTGCCAGTCGCGCATTTGCTTCTGCTGTGCGATGTGACAATGCGCTGTTTTGTGTTGCCAATGTTGATGCTTCACCCACAAATTCGGTCAATGTGCCAATTTTTTTACCATTTATTGGGTCTTTCAAATCGTGTTTAACACGGAAAATCAAATAATCACCATGTTCTTGCACACCATCAGCATAAACACGGTCACCCACGCTATACATCATTTGATTATCTGGTCCACCCACTAAACGCGCTGCCGTAGCCAAATCACGGCGGTCAATGAATTGTGGGTGTTTCATAAACATACTGTAAAAATTCACATTAATCGTATTGATACCATAGCCTGAACCTGCTTCACGAATACGCGGTGAAAGTTTAATAGTAGGAATCCCCCCCTCACTACTCAAAACAGGTTTACCATTCACATAACGCAATACCAAAACTTGACCTGGGTAAATCAAATGTGGATTACGGATTTGGTTACGATTAACTTGCCACAATGCAGGCCATTTCCAAGGACGATAGAGATATTTACCTGAAATACCCCATAATGTATCTCCCTGTTGAACAGTATAACGCGTAGGCGCACCAGATTTGATGCGCAAATTTTCAGCAACAGCGGGGGTAGAAATGATTATACCTGCTGCACAAAGCAGGGTTATAATATGCTTTTGCATGACAATCCCTTTCATTTTTAGATTAAGCATCATTATTTAATTTACGGATAACCGTAATCATAGTGCATTTATGGGCATTTCGGCTAGTCATCAAACCGATTTGCGTAAAGAAAAGTGATAAGTTTGCCACAAATTGTCTTGAAAACACATCAATTACCGAAAAAGGAAATTTCACTCATGGCTTTATTACCGATTTTAACACACCCCAATGAACGACTACACATTGTGGCACAACCCGTTGCCCAAGTAGATGAGCGCATCAAAAAACTGGTTACAGACATGGCAGAAACCATGTATGCCGCACGTGGCATCGGTTTAGCTGCCACACAAGTTGATGTGCACGAACGCGTAGTTGTAATTGATTTATCAGAAGAAAAAAACAATTTACTGGTACTCATTAATCCCGTTATTACCCATAAAAATGGCGAAACCACTTATGAAGAAGGTTGTCTTTCCATTCCAGGAATTTACGACACCGTAAAACGTGCTGAAAGCATAAGTGTAGAATACCTTGATTTAGAAGGTAAACCACAAAAATTAGATGCTGATGGCTTGCTTGCGATTTGTATTCAACATGAATTAGACCACTTGGCAGGTAAATTGTTTGTAGAATACCTTTCTCCACTTAAACAAAACCGCATTAAAACCAAATTAATGAAACGCCAACGTGAAGCCCAATAACCCAACTGAAATCACAACAATGAATACCAATCCACGCTTGGACTTGCTCCAACCTTATCCCTTTACGCGATTGCGTGAAGCCATGCAAGGCATTGTTCCACCAAATGATTTAAGCATCATTCCCTTGCACATTGGCGAACCCAAACACGCTACACCACAAGTCATTACCAATACACTAACCCAGTCATTAAGTGAATTATCACACTATCCCTTAACACTCGGATTGCCTGAACTGCGTCAAGCCTGCGCCAACTGGCTTTACCGCCGTTATGATGGCTTAACACTCAATCCAGAGAACGAAATTTTACCTGTTTTAGGCAGTCGTGAGGCTCTGTTTTCATTTGTTCAATGCCTATTAAACCCTGAACACAATACAGACAAACCCATTGTTGTCAGTCCCAATCCATTTTATCAAATCTACGAAGGGGCAACTTTGCTTGCAGGTGGCGAAATTGTGTTTGCCAATACACTCTCACCGCGTTTTTTACCTGACTGGAACAGCATTTCTCCCAAACAATGGTCGCGCTGCAAACTGGTATTTGTTTGTTCGCCTGATAATCCAACAGGCAGCGTCATGAATTTAGCAGATTGGCAGCAGCTGTTTGCTTTACAAGACCAATATGGCTTCGTAATTGCATCAGACGAATGCTATTCAGAAATTTACTTTGGCAACAACAAACCACTAGGCTGCCTGCAAGCCGCCACACAATCAGGTCGCACATTTGACAACATCATCATGTTCACCAGCCTATCCAAACGTTCCAACGTACCAGGTTTACGTTCAGGATTTGTCGCAGGTGATGCCAAATTATTGCAACCATTTTTACTCTATCGCACCTATCATGGTAGTGCCATGAGTTTGCCTGTACAACGTGCCAGCATCGCTGCATGGAACGATGAAACCCACGTTGAACACAATCGTCACCAATACCAAGCCAAATTTGAACAAATTGTCCCCATTCTGCGTCAAAAATTTGAAGTCATGCTGCCTGAAGCCTCCTTCTACATCTGGCTGCGCGTACCCGATGGCGATGATTTGCGTTTCACACAGAACCTATTCCGCGACACCGCCGTACAAGTTTTACCAGGACGTTTTTTCGCACGCGATACCCCAAACGGCAATCCAGGTAAAGGTTTTGTACGCATTGCTTTAGTAGATGAATTAGCACAATGTGTAGAAGCCGCCCAACGTATGGTCGCTTGGTATCAAACATAAACTTTCAGGCAGCCTCCTCATCTACTCAATAACAGGCTGCCTGAAAACATTCAGGCAGCTTTTCCATATCAATTAATAAGGTAAACATCATGCCCCACACCAGACAAAACCGCGCTGCTAACCAACTCCGCCCAATCCACATCACGCCCCATTTTCTGCCCCACGCTGACGGCTCGGTGCTGATTGCGTGTGGCAACACGAAAATCATCTGCACCGCCACGATTGATGAAGCCGTGCCGCCCTTTTTGCGTGGCAAAGGCGAAGGTTGGGTTACGGCAGAATACGGCATGTTGCCCGCGTCCACCCAATCGCGCATGAAACGTGAGGCGGCTGCTGGCAAACAATCGGGTCGCACCCAAGAAATTCAGCGTTTGATTGGGCGAAGTTTACGCGCTTGCGTGGACATGAAAAAATTGGGCGAACGCCAAATTTTGATTGATTGCGATGTGATTCAAGCCGATGGCGGCACGCGCACGGCAAGCATTACAGGCGCGTTTGTGGCATTGAAAATTGCCATACACAAAATGTTGGCAGACGGCAGGCTGACTGAAAATCCGCTTACAGGCAGCGTGGCGGCGGTGTCGGTGGGGGTAGTGGGCGGTGTGCCTTTGCTGGATTTGGATTACCCCGAAGATTCAGGCTGCGACAGCGATGTGAATTTGGTCATGCTCAATGCGGAAAAAATCATTGAAATTCAAGGCACGGCAGAAGGTGCTGCGTTCAGCATGGCGGAATTGGCGGAATTGATTGCGCTGGGGCAAAAGGGGATTGCGGAATTGACGGTTTTGCAGGAAAAAGCGTTTCAGGCTGCCTGAACGTAAAAATAGCAGGTAAAACAAAATGCTAGAACCCACCACTCAACGCCTGACCGCCACCATTGCCGAATGGCACGGCACACACGGCAAAGCATTAGGCGATGACGGCAAAACCTACGATTTGCACCGTGAACAGCGCGATGTCCATTTATTAATGGAACACGAAATCGGCGACCGCATTGAAATGTATTTGGATTTGGACGAGCGCGGCGAATTGACAAAATTGACATTTAATTTGTCTAAAGATGGTTTGGGTGGTTTGAGCCAATTGGCGGGTCAGCGCTTTAACTGGCAGCCTGAAAAAATCACACCGCCATCGCGTTGGCGATTTTTATGCCAAGATGTGCGTTTTTGGTTAGGGGTGTTGATTTTTATTTGGCACTTTGCTTGGCTGGGTGTGGTGCTGATGGCATTTCTATTTATTGCCTATATTTTTGAAAAAAATAGACAAATGGAAGAGCGCAGCGAATTGGCGTTTATTTTGAATAATAAAGGCACGATGGTTGCGGCTGACACGGTATGCGATAAGAAAGTAGGTGCTTGGTTGGAAAAAGATGAACGGCGTGATTTAGGCGCAATTTTTGTGTTTTGGGACAATATTCAAGGCGCGAAATGGCGCAATAATCAAGCTAATCAAACCACTTATTTACGATTTTATCTTAATGAGAAATACATTCATCGTGCTAATATTTTGTATGATTATCCAACTGATTTTAAAGGAAAAGATGTGTGGGTAGATGTGCGTACAGATTTGTTGAGTGATGATGATAAAATAGTCGTGGAAAACACCATTTGTGCAGAATTGGCACGACGTTCAATCATATTTCAGGCTGCCTAAAAATGAGTAAATATCTATTTTTAAAAATAAAATCATGGCGATTTTGGCTTATTGGCTATGGTTTGCCGATTGCGATAATGTTGGCGATGGCGTGTTGGCGAGCTTATGATTTAATCATGAATCCGCCGCAATTATATGTTTCAGAACATGAATCTGCGGCGGATTTTGGTTTTGTGTTTGCCGTATTTGTCTTATTTTTGACGACATTGTGGCAATTTTGCGCTTTTTTATACCATTTAATCAGCAGCCACCGCCAGAAAAAACAGCACACCCCTAAACAATGGCGCAATCATGTGAAATTAAGTTGGCTATTATTGATTGAATTGATTTTGTATCCCATTGTGATAATTGGTATTGTTATTTTGGTGGAAATTTTATTTTATCCTGTACCCTGAATTTTCAGGTAGCCTTTCAGTACACGACAAAATTCATGTAGGGTGCGCTGTGCGCACCAAATTCACCATCATATTTAAATAATTCAAATCATTTGGTGCGCACGGCGCACCCTACACTAACTGAAAGGGAAATAGATGTTTGATTGGTTTAAAGCCAATTCATTTGAAAGCAAAAATTTATATGGATTTGGCTACAAGCTAAATTGGTACATGATACCGAATGTGAGCCATGATTTAACTTGCGAAAAATTGGCTCATGATATTTATCTTAAAAATCAGTCTTTAAAATCATGGAATCAAGGTATTGATTCTTTATTTGATGATGACTCTACTTTGAGCAGTCAGAAAATCTTTATTTCGCCCAATATTGATGGTTGGATTTATATTTTGACCACACCCAATCAATATTTGAATATTTTGGATAATATTGTGCCAGATTATTATGCATTCGGCAGTTATCGTGTGGTTGGTGCAACAGCATTTAAGAAAGTGAAAAATCATCAGATTATCCGTTATTTTAGTCAGGCAGATGGTTGTTTGTTTGCTAATATTGGCGTACAAGACCCAGCCGAAAGGTCGTTACATTTACCCGATATTTCCGAAATGAATGAAGACGAAGTTATGGATACTATTTACTCAGAGAGTTTTGATAATACTGAAATATTTCGTTTTGATGATGAAGAAATTGTGATTGAAATATGTAAACAATGGACAGGTATCAATCCGAATGATTTTGAGAGTTGTCCCATTGATTATATTAGCGAAAATGGCATATTTGGCAATTTGTAAATGATTTCAGGCAGCCTGAAAACCAACTTGAAAGAAAAACCATGAGCAAACAACAAGATGACGACAACCGCGAAGACACCATGCGCCTAGACAAATGGTTGTGGGCGGCACGCTTTTTCAAAACGCGCTCTTTGGCGAGCAAGCATATTGAACTCGGTCGCGTGGCAGTCAATGGCGTGAAAACCAAAACCAGCAAATACATTGTTGTGGGTGATGTGGTGGATTTAACTTTAAATTCACTGCCTTATAAATTGAAAATCCTTGCGCTCAATCATCAACGCAGACCCGCACCCGAAGCCCGTTTACTTTACGAAGAAGACGCGCAAACCGCCGCCCAACGCGAAGCCCAAAAAGCCCTAGACCAAGCCAGCCGAATCACTGCCGCCTACCCAGACGGTCGCCCCACCAAACGCGACCGCCGTCAGCTTGACCGCATGAAACGCGGTGAATGGTAAAGGCAGTCATTTTAATTCAATTAAATCCGTTCTTGATAATATATGGTTTATACCCAACTGTTTCTATCTACTTGTTGTATTTCAACTGGAAACGATTTCCGCTTTTAATTAACTGATATTAACGTTTTTTCACAATACCCTGAAAGAAGATGCCATAAACTTTGTTAAAATTGCGCATTTCTCAATTTTTATGTTCAATATTTTATGTTGCTGCAAGCATCACGATGGCTGAAAAAAGTGCTGTATGGTATGTTGGTTTTGGTGCTGACATACATGGGTGCTTATGCGGCTTTATATCGCTTTTCAGAACACCATCAGTTGCAAGCGCAGTTTGACAAGTTGTTACACACAACGGGTCGGAAAATCACTTTTGATACCGACATCAAACGCCGAATTTTCCCACGCCCCACTCTGATTTTAAGTCATGTGCGTTTAAGTGAAGCAAACGGACAAAATGAAGCATTTTATGCCGATGAAATCCGAATTGGTATGGCTTGGCAAAGTCTACTGGGTGCAGATAAACGCGAAATTGAGAAATTGGTATTGGAACAAGCCCGTATTCATCTACATTTAAACCAAGAAGGACATTGGAATATTCACGATTTATGGACACTACCACAGTCTCACTATGCCTTTATCATCAATAGATTGTATTTAGACAATGCACAAATCAACATCAACAGTCATCAAGAGCAGCTTCAATTCAATGAATTGAATTGGCTTTCAGAACGCATAAACGACAAAACTTATCGCTATCACATTACCGCACAAGCCACTTATCCCTTATGGGAAAAAATGAAATTGCAAGCAGAAGGACAAGCACAAATTGCGGCACAATCTTTGCGACTACCCGATTTAAACATTGCATTTCAAGGCGAACAAGACAGCTACAACTTTTCAGGCAGCCTGAACACCATTGCCACATGGCAAGAAAAACAATTTACGGCAGAAAATACACGCATCAACTTAAAAAGCAAACGCTTTAACAGCCATTTTGACACCACCATTGCCGCCATTTCAGGCAGCCCAGCAGGTATGCACTTGCAAGGTGTCAATACCGTGTTCAGCTTAAACAGCGATACTTATTTGCATTCAGGCAGTTTCAATATGCCCAATGCACAAGGTCATCGATCGGCTTTTACAGGTGATGCCATGACTTTATCACTCAAAAGCGAACATGCTGTTTCAGGCAGCATAAGCAACTTCACACTCAACAGCAGCGGTTCTTGGCTCAATGGCAACGGTATTAATTTGCCTGATTTAAAATTAAGTACCCTACAAACTCCACGTTCATCTTATCCACTCTTTGTCTCTGAATGGGAGGGCAGCGCACACTGGGACGATTCAAATCAATGGAATCTACAATTAAAAGGCTTATTTGAACGCCAACCTGCACTCATTGAATTGGTACGACACGACCAAACTGTATTAGGGCAATTCAAATTCAACAAGTTAGATTTCAACAAATATTTACATGAACAACACAACACCAGCCTAACACACCATTTACCCAACTGGTCACCCAGTGATTTGGATTTCCAAATCGGTTTTGAAATCGGCGAACTCAAACTACCTGAACTGACCTTAATGAATTTACGCAGTCAAGTGAGCATAGATAAGCAACAAGCCATTTTTGAGCCACTTTCTGCCGAATTATTCGGCGGACAAAGCGAAGGCAGTCTTCACGTCTCCAATACCACGCCCAAAAGTTATCACTTGATTCAAAACAGCAAAAATGTTCAAGTTGGTTTATTATTGCAACAATTTTTCGGCATTCATCGCCTGCGTGGAACAGGCAATGTGACATTGGACTTTACAAGTAAAGGCAATACACGCCAAGAAATGCTGTCTCAACTTTCAGGCAGCCTAAAACTGGATGTACACAATGGCGAATGGCTGGGGTTTGATGTCCAACAGTTGTTCAAGAACATGATAAACACAGCCAGCTACACCGCTTCCGAACCATTGAGCCATACCGTGCCAAACGATACGGTCAGCCGTTTTCACGACTTCTTCTTCAAGAGCCAAATTGAAAATGGCATCAGTCATCATCAATTCAATGGCACGCTGGACAAGCCAGCTGCCCAATTTTACAGCGAAGGCAATACTGATTTAAACACAGGTACACTCAATGAACATTTAACCATTAACACAGGCAAAGGTCGCCCCACTCTGCCTTTGCGTTTAAGTGGTAAACTTGATACACCGTCCATCAGTCTGAATTATCAACAAATCACAGCCGAAGGTAAAACCCCCGAAGAAAAACAAAAAGCCATCAGCAACACATTAAAACAACAATGGCAATGGCTACGCAATCAATAAGCCACCTGAAACCACACAAAATATCCAAGACAACACCAACATCTTTCAGACAGCCTGTTATAATCTCGCTTCTTTCTTGGTTTATATTGATTTCATTTAAGGAAAAAACATGTCCAATATTTTAATCGTTCCCGTAAACCGCCATCTCAACGCAGGTGCTGTCGCCCAATCGCTTGCCGATAGCTTACCCAATGCCGCCGTATTCAATCCATTGGCAGATGCCGAACGCGCCGAAAACCTGTTGGCAGCAGGCAAAAGCGATGACTGGTACGACTTACTGGTAGGCGAAGCTAATGCACTCAACAGTGAAAACTTAATCATTCAAGGCATCACACCTGATGCTGATAACCTTTTATTATCCTTACAAAACCCCGTTTTAGCCAGTACATTCAATACCAAAGTGGTATTTTTAGTTTCAGGCAGCTCATCACAAGAAACCGCCCAACGTGTTAATGCCGCCAAACAACAATTTGCAGGTTTAAACATCACGCTGGCAGGTGTGATTTCCGATAACCCCAAAACCGCAGAATTGACAAAACTGCCCTATCTTGGTCCAGCCGCAGCTTTACAAAACACAAACGAATTGCTTTCAGGCAGCCACGACCGCATATCACCAGCACAATTCCGTTTCAATATGATGCAAACCGCACGAACTGCCAATAAACGCATTGTCCTGCCAGAAGGTGCAGAACCGCGTACCATACGCGCTGCCGCCATCTGCCACGAAAAAGGCATCGCACGTTGTGTATTACTTGCCCCACGTTTAGCAGTAGAAGCCGTTGCCAAAGAATTGGGCATAAACCTACCTGAAAGTCTAGAAATCATTGACCCAGAAAGCATTGCCGAACAATATGTTGTCCCAATGTGTGAACTGCGTAAATCCAAAGGTTTAACCGAAGAACAAGCGCGTGAACAACTAAAAGACACCGTTGTACTAGGTACCATGATGATGGCAAAAAACGATGTAGATGGTCTGGTTTCAGGTGCAGTCCATACTACGGCCAACACCATTCGTCCTGCTTTACAGTTAATTAAAACCGCCCCCAATGCCAGCATGGTTTCTAGTATATTTTTCATGCTCTTACCAGGGCAAACTGTGGTTTACGGCGACTGTGCCGTCAATCCCAACCCCAATGCTGAACAATTGGCAGAAATTGCCATTCAATCTGCCGATTCAGCCAAAGCCTTTGGCATTGAACCACGCGTGGCAATGATTTCCTATTCCACAATGGATTCAGGCAGCGGTCCAGATGTAGACAGAGTGCTTGAAGCCACACGCATTGTTAAAGAAAAACGCCCAGATTTACTGGTAGATGGACCTTTACAATACGATGCTGCTGTTGTAGAAAGCGTAGCCAAATCCAAAGCCCCCAATAGCCCAGTTGCAGGCAAAACCAATGTGTTTATTTTCCCAGATTTGAACACAGGTAATTGCACCTACAAAGCTGTACAACGCAATGCCAATGTATTAAGCGTAGGTCCTATGCTGCAAGGTTTACGCAAGCCTGTTAATGACTTATCACGCGGCGCTTTGGTTGAAGACATTGTTTACACCATCGCTTTAACCGCCATTCAAGCGCAGCAAATGCAAAACGATTAAACAAATTCCTTTGTTTAATCGCAAAAAATGTTATGATGACCACACAACCCCACTATAGGCTGTGTTCATGCATTATCTGAAATCCATATTATCTATAATCCCATATAATATGGTTTATATATACTTAACTTCAAATACTTAACATCAGGAAAAAACATGAAAACCTTATTACTGACCATTTTTACTGCCGTAGCATTATCCGCTTGTGCAGATACCCGCAACCACATTACCGATGATGCCCAATCATGGGAAAAAGTGCGCTATCAATCCCAAGAAAGTCAAAGTAAACCCACAACACAACCCTAACTCAAAGGCTGCCTGAAACCTTTCAGGCAGCCTATCTCTCCCCAAAAGTCATCACAGATTATGAAAGCCTTTACACAAATCACCGCCATTGTCGCCCCACTTGACCGCAGCAATGTGGACACCGATGCCATTATCCCCAAACAATTTCTCAAATCCATCAAACGTTCAGGTTTTGGTCCAAATGCCTTTGATGAATGGCGTTATCTTGACCACGGCGAGCCTGGTATGGACAACAGCAAACGTCCACTCAACCCCGACTTTTCGCTGAACCAGCCACGTTATCAGGGCGCACAAATTTTACTGACACGCAAAAATTTCGGTTGTGGCTCATCTCGTGAACACGCGCCATGGGCTTTGGACGACTACGGTTTCCGTGCCGTTATCGCACCGAGTTTTGCCGATATTTTCTTCAATAATTGCTACAAAAATGGCTTGTTACCCATTGTTTTAACCGAAGAACAGGTTGAGCAGTTGTTCCAAGAAACATTTGCCAACGAAGGCTACCAATTAACCATTGACTTACAGCAGCAATTATTGATTACCCCAAGTGGCGAAAAATGGCATTTTGACATTACAGAACACCGCAAACATTGTTTGCTCAATGGTTTAGACGAAATCGGTTTAACTTTGCAACACGCCGATGAAATCAAAGCCTTTGAAGAAAAACGCAAAGCCACACAACCTTGGTTATTCAATTAAATCCATTAACTACCCAAAAATCAAAGCAGATGACATTACCTATTTGTCGTCTGCTTTACTTTAATGATGGTTGTTTAATGCCCATCATCTTGTTGGATTTTTTTCCCTATTTTTTCTTCCAACTGCTTAATAAACTCATTCAAATCAAAATGCAAACGGTTTTCAGGCAGCGTCAATACCACGGGCAATTGAGTCATGCCATTATCGCCACTTGGAAAAGCATAATTGCGTTGCTTTTCATCGGTAATCAATTTGGCATCAAACTCCAAATACACCATTTCCAATGTAAAATCTTTGGGTAAATTCATTAAACTTTGATGCACTTGATACACAATTTCACGCGCCGCTTTTTTGCTCTCTTCCCATTTTTTCGTTTGTTTTTCACGTTTTTTAAGTAATTTACCCCAAAAATTTTCAGGTTTTGCCAATACCAACGCTTGTTGTTCTGCTTCTGCACAACGCTTTTGATACAAACCAATATGCTGGCTAACCGTTTCCACCACTTTTTTTAAAGGCTCACGTAAACGAGCATTATGTGCTTGCCACATTTCTTCACTTTGCACCACAAAAATATCATCATGGCGTTTTTCCAAAAATGTAGCATACCCGACCAAACGCCCAAACATAATGTCGGCAGAAACATTCATCAATACCGCAGGCAAAGTTTGAAAATCTTTGAAAACCGCCAAAATTGAGCCAAATAATTGGCGTGCTGCCACATACAAATATTCAAATTCATCACTGTTTTTCGCATAATTCAATAAGGCATAACGCAAACGCAACAGAATATGCTTATTCAACATTTCTTCATACAATGCCAAACGTTTTTCTACTGCCGCCAACAAATCAATTTGCCCCAAATCAAAGGGTTCAAACAAAAACGGCATCAAAACATCGTCATGATAATTTTCCAATTCATGCACAAAATCCACTACCACACGACTGATATTGGCTTCAATCGTAATGATGCAAGAAACCTGTTTTTTGAATTTTTCTTGATAAATTTCATCATATTGATTTAAAAGTGCAGTATTAACCGCAACACCATTAAACAACACACGCTGATTGGAAAACAAACGATCTTCTTGCAAAAAACGGCGCAGAGTAAACGGATTGATACCCGATTCCAAAGTAGGTGCAATCGCAAAAAAATATTTGGAAGCACGCACCACTTCAAGCTGACGAATGCGTTGTTCACGACACAAAAAATCATGAATCAAAGGTTGTGGCATTTCCGCCAACTGGCGATTACGTTGGGTTTTAAACCAATATCCTAAAAGCTGTCGCTTCAAAAACACTTCACAAATAAAGGTTTTCAAAATAGGAATATTCAAACCACGCAAATTCTTGGGGACTTGCCAAGTCTGGTTATTACGCACCACCGATGCCACCGCATAAATGAACTCATCATGCAATTTTTGTTTCCATACCTGATTTTCCACATTATTTTGTACTTTCACTTGACTAATTTGCACAAAAATATTGTCCAAATAATCCGCAACATGATTAATGTCTTCATAAGTGGACAAAATATTTAAGCTATCCAATAAACGCACCGCCAAAATTTTTAAATTTTTTGCCCCAGCAGGAATGTTTTTTATCCATTCGGAAAAAGGCAAATGCTGTTCACGGTATTCAAATTTTTGTGCTTGAGCATGCCAAAAAATACCTTTAGGCTCAAGCAACTGTGTCAATACATCTTTGCGTTCCTGTGGCGTAATACCACGAAAAATTTCCAGCAACTGCTCTTGCCAAAAAACATCTAAACGTGGCTCAATTTGTGTAATCAAAGTACGCAAAGGATAAGCAATTTGTTGTATCTGTGAAGACAGTGCCGCCATGATTTTCTCCAAAAATATCGTCGTTTCAAATTCAAACAGGACAAGGCGACAACGTCCACCGTGTACAGTAGTAAATAAGAGCATTGACAACGCTGTACCATTTTTATTTGAAACGACCATAGTATCGGCACATTTTATCTTTTTGTTTTGTTTTGTAAATATTTTATAAAACTTTATTCTCCCCAATCCATTCTTAACTTAAATTTACCTGATGTATGGAATTTAAATGATTTAACAACAAACAGCCTGAAACTTCAAATCATCGTCATACTTGGATATGATGGCAGTGTCAATGGCGGTCAATGCGTCCAGCGTGGTGGCAGCGTGGATTTGGTCTTCAATCGCTTGGCGCAAACCTGCTACGGTGGCGGTG
>NZ_JAUNEC010000078.1 GCF_030525755.1 Alysiella sp. | reverse complement strand
CGTTCGGTTAAGTCCAGCGTGTATTTTTTGAGGGCTTCGCGTTGGTCTTCGGCATTTTGTTCGTGAACGTTTTGTCCGTTGCGAATGGCTTGTATGGCTTGTTGTAAACTTTGTTCGCTCACGCCTGCGTTTTGCAACAGGCTGCCGGTACTGCCTTTTTCCAAAATCAATGCCAATGGAAACAATTCGGTGGCGATGAAGGTATCGCCCAAACGTGTGGCGGCTTTGTCCATCAAATTGAACACGTTTTGCAATTCGCGGCTCATGTTGATTTCGCCGCCCTGCCCCGATACTTGCGGCAGCGCGTCAATGGCTGCCTGAACATCGCGTTTGATTTGCGCCACATTGCCGTTGGCTTTGACCAACAATGCGCCCATGCCGCTTGTGGTGTCGTTGAGCAGCGTGTGCAAAACGTGAATGCTTTCAATGTAGGCATGGTCTTTGGCAAGGGCAAGGCTTTGCGCGTCTGCCAATGCTTGTTGCAATTTGGTGGTTAATTTGTCGTATCGCATTTTTTATTCCTTTTGAATTAAATTTTTTGATAGACATGATATAAGGCTGCCTGAGTGAAAAAACAAGGCTTGATTGTTGGTGAGCTTAAAAAAATTATTTTTTAAAAATCAAAAATATAGATTAAAAATACAAAAAACTTCACATTTTTCTTGGCAAAACCACAAAAAACCAGTATAGTTTACTGCTTCAAGACGGAGGCGTGGCAGAGCGGTTTAATGCAACGGTCTTGAAAACCGTCGAGGGTTTACGCCCTCCGTGAGTTCGAATCTCACCGCCTCCGCCACAATTTAAAGCCATTGCATTTTGCAATGGCTTTTTTGTTGGTAATTAAGCCGTGTTTCAGGACACCTGTTCCCAATAATCCACATACAACTGTAATTCATGGTTGCCTTTCCATTCGTTTACGGTTGGCCGATATACGGTACGGATTTTTTCAGGCAGCTGTTCTTGGCAACGCCAAAACATGGCTTCAAATTCATGGTTTTCTTTGCGTAACCATGCTTTGGTGTGTAAGCCTGTGCTGCCCATTTTTTGTTGGCGTACAACTTGGAATTCATCGCTGAATGTGGGTTGTGGGAAACCTTGTCCCCAAACTTGTTGCGCCAAAAATGTGGCATTTGCCAAATTGATTTCATTGGCGGGCAAGCTGCCATCGGTTAGTAAGGTTTGTGATAACGTATTTTCATCAACCAGTTCAGCGACCATTTGTTCAAAGGCTGCCTGAAAAGCATGGAGGTTTTCAGCCAAAATGGTTAAACCTGCTGCCATTGCGTGTCCACCAAATTTAATGATTAAATTGGGAAAACGTTTGGCGATCAAGTCCAGTACATCACGTAAGTGCAAGCCTGTGATGGAGCGACCTGAACCGCGCAATTCCCCTGCATCGGCTTGGGCAAATACAATGGTCGGACGGTAGAATTTGTCTTTTAAACGGCTGGCAACAATGCCTACAACACCTTGATGAAAGTCATCACGGTAAACCACAACGGTGGTTTGGTTTTCAGGCAGCCTTTCGGGAAAGGTTGCTAAGATGTTGTGCAACATGCCGTGTTCAATTTCTTGGCGTGTTTGATTGAGTGTGTTCAAATCTGTTGCGATTTCTTGTGCTGTTTCAAGGCTGCCTGAAAGTAGGCAGGCGATGCCAAGCGACATATCGTCTAAACGACCTGCTGCGTTAATGCGTGGTCCGATGGCAAAACCCATGTCAAAAGGTTGTGCTTTGCGTGGGTCGCGTCGCGCGATTTCAAATAATGCGCGTATGCCATGACACATCTTTCCTGCTCTGATGCGTTTTAAACCTTGTGAAACCAAAATGCGGTTATTGTGGTCAAGTGGTACCACGTCTGCAATTGTTCCTAAAGCCACCAAATCCAAGAGTTCAGCTAAATTGGGTTCTTTTAGGCTGCCTGAAAACCAATTTCTTTGTCGCAATTCGGCGCGTAAAGCCATTAAAACATAAAATATCACGCCTACACCTGCCAAATTTTTGCTGGGGAAGGTGCAATCTTTTTGATTAGGATTGACAATTAAGCAGTCGGGCAGTTGTTCAGCTGGCAAATGGTGGTCGGTAACAATCACTTTCATACCTAGCTCTTGTGCGCGGGCAACACCTTCTATACTGGCAATGCCGTTATCCACAGTCAGTAAAATGTGTGCGCCTTGTTGTGCGGCGGTTTCGGCAAGTTTGGCGCTTAAACCATAACCGTCTTCAAAGCGATTGGGCACAAGAAAATCCACGTGTGCCCCCATGCTGGATAGACCTTTGATTGCCACCGTACAAGCCGTTGCACCGTCTGCATCATAATCCGCTACTACCATAATGGCTTGGTTTTGCATGATGGCGTTTGCCAGATTGTTGGCTGCTGCTTCACAGTTTTTCAGTTGAGTATAGGGCAGTAATTCGGTTAAATTGTCTTGAAGTTCTCGGGCTGATGCGACATTGCGTGCTGCGTACAAACGCGCCAATAATGGGTTGGCACCTGATTGTTCTAATTGGGTTTGTAAAGCAGGATTGCTGGGGCGAATTTTGATGATGCATGATTGAGACATGGTTTATTTTTGAGACTACCTGAAAAAAAACGGTTATTTTAACAGATTTGTGTTGAAGAATTTGAGACACAATTTGGATATGGGTCTAAACATACCACAAAAGAAAACCGCCTAAACAATTGTTTAGGCGGTTTAAATTTGGCTCCCCGAGCTGGGCTCGAACCAGCGACCTGCGGATTAACAGTCCGT
>NZ_JAUNEC010000025.1 GCF_030525755.1 Alysiella sp. | reverse complement strand
GGCTTGATTTTGTCCGCCATGCCCTCGCAACCAAACGCCAAATAACGGTCAATGCAAATCTGTTTCATCGCCTCCACCGTTTTGCCCAAATATTTGCGTGGGTCAAATTCGGCAGGGTTTTCCGCCATGAATTTGCGGATTGCGCCTGTGCTGGCAAGGCGTAAGTCTGTGTCAATGTTCACTTTACGCACGCCATGCTTGATGCCTTCCACGATTTCTTCTACTGGCACGCCATAGGTTTCGCCAATGTTGCCGCCAAATTCGTTGATGATTTTCAACCATTCTTGCGGCACAGAGCTGGAACCGTGCATCACAATGTGCGTGTTGGGCAAAGCAGCGTGAATTTCCTTAATGCGGTCAATGCGCAACACTTCGCCTGTGGGCGGACGTGTGAATTTGTACGCGCCATGACTGGTGCCAATCGCAATCGCCAAAGCGTCCACGCCTGTGTCTTGCACAAAACGTCTTGCGTCTTCCACGCTGGTCAGCATTTGGTCGTGCGACAATTTGCCAACCGCGCCCACGCCATCTTCTTCGCCAGCCTCGCCCGTTTCCAAATTGCCCAAAACGCCAATTTCGCCCTCCACCGACACGCCACAAGCATGGGCAAATGCCACCGTTTTGCGTGTAACGTCCACATTGTATTCATAAGTAGAAGGCGTTTTGCCATCTTCCAACAAAGAGCCGTCCATCATCACAGAGCTGAAACCGAGCTGAATGGCGCGTTGGCACACATCGGGCGATGCGCCATGGTCTTGGTGCATGACAACAGGAATGTGGGGGAACTCTTCCACCGCCGCCAAAATCAAATGGCGCAAAAAGGGCGCACCTGCATATTTGCGTGCGCCTGCGCTGGCTTGCACAATCACGGGGGCATTCACTTGATTTGCCGCTTCCATGATGGCGCGCATTTGTTCCAAGTTATTGACGTTAAAGGCGGGTAAGCCGTAGCTGTGTTCGGCTGCGTGGTCTAACAGTTGGCGCATGGATACGAGTGCCATGATAACTCCTGAAATGTAGTGGTATGTAATTTAAAGATGAGCGCACATTATAACAGCAGAACAAGCAGGATAAACAGATTTTTGTATGCCTTTTCAGGCTGCCTGTTTAGAACCTGTATTCATCAGATTGACAGATGGATACAGGTTCTTAATCCTTTACGGTGTGTACCGATGATTTAATGTGTTTCAAATGGGTAATCAGGGTAAATGTCATGATGACCAATAAAGACCATGAACTGAATTTACTTAAATGGACCACCGACCATGCGCCAATTTGATTGGGATATTGCCAAATACCGATAAATGTGGCGATGTTTTCTGCCAACCAAATGAAAAAACCAATTAACACGAAAGCAAGCAATAAAGGCATACGGCGTATGGTGTCATAAGGGGTAAATGCAACGAAACTTTGTGCATACAAGCCCAAAACAAAAGCCGCAAGATACCAACGCATATCGGCAAACGCATGATGGGTAAAAAAATTCACATATATGGCACAAGCTGCCAATGTGGTCAGCCAATATGGTGGCATTTTATGAACACGCAAATCAAATAATCGCCACGCTTGAATGATGTAGCTGGCAACGGCGGCATACATGAAACCTGTGAACAAAGGTACGCCTCCAATTTTGCTGTATGCAAAATCAGGATACGCCCAAGATGCGCGAATGCGTGCGCCTTCGGGTAGTAGGGCTGCCTGAACTTCGGGCGAGGTTTTAAACCATTCCAAGATGAAACCGATGATGTGGAATACCGTAATGGATTTCACTTCGTCCCACGTTTCCAGTCTGCCATACAACATGGCTGCCTGAAACAACACAGCCAGTAACAACAGAACATCGTAACGGGGCAAACCCAATACGCCACTTTTCGGTACAAGAAACATTGCACCAAAAATCATGCCCGCAAACAAGCAGGCGCGTGCTTCTTTTAAACCGAAAAACCAAAACTCCGTAAAGAAGCGGCGTAAACCACGCAAATCATGGCGATATGGGTGCTTGCAAAGCCAATTATCCAATCGTGAAAACATCATGCTTCTTTCAGGCAGCCTTACGGCGATACATTAACAACATCAGTGCGATTGTCGATAACACACACATTAAATACATTGAGCCACCCATTTGCATGTATGGTGTGTTCCCCGTCATGCCCTGTACCTGTGTTTCCAATACCCCCATTTGATTTGGGGGGAGCTGTGCCACGATATGACCTTGTGGTGATACTACGGCAGTTACCCCCGTGTTGGTTGCACGCACCATATAACGTCCCAATTCCAAAGCGCGTGCTTGCGATTGCTGTAACTGTTGCCACATCGCGTTGGAATCGCCATACCAAGCCATATTGCTGCTGTTTGCCAATAAAGTTGCTTGTTTGGCAGATGGGATTAATTCATCGCCAAAACCGTCTTCATAACAAATATTGAATGCCACTTTTTGTTTTGACATATCAAAGGGTTGTTGTCCTAAACCACCGCGTTTAAAGTCTGCCAATGGCATATTCATCATACGATAAAGTGGTTCTGTGATTTCAGGCAGCGGTTTGTATTCACCAAATGGCACAAGGTGGTTTTTGCTGTAAATTTGCACTTTTTCAGGTTTTTCAGGGTCAAAATCCGCCAAATTGACCATGGCATTCAAATAAGCTGCACCATCGGCGGTATAGGTTGGTACGCCTATCGCTAACGCGCTGCCATTGCGTTTTGCCACATCGGCAAATTGCGCCACTAAACCCAATTCAATATCCTGCCAAAATTGTGGAAACGCGGTTTCAGGCAGTATCACAATCTGCGCCTTACTGTGCGACACCAATTCATAATAACGCTGATAGGTTTCAATCAAATGAGCCTCATTAAATTTCAGCGATTGCGCGATGTTACCCTGTACCAAAGCCACGCTTACAGGTTTGCCCGTTTTTTCTGTGAACACCATGCCGCGCAAATGTGCACTTGTTGTCCATAAAGCTACCAACAAAATCGCAGCCACTAAGCGTTCACGCCATTGTGTGTTATTGACCAACAGCACCAGCCAAGCTGCTGACAAGGCCGTTGCGAGTGTCAGCAAATGAATGCCTCCCACAGGCGCAAGACCCGCTAAAAAACTGTTATCAGCGATTTGTGAATAACCCAACGCCCCCCAGCCAAAGCCAGTAAAAACCCGTTCACGCGCAAACTCTGCCAAAGTCCACAATACAGGCAAGACCACACCCAGTGCAATTAAACGTGGCAAACGGTATTTTTCATAAGCCCAAAATACCGTTGCAGGGAAAAGTGCCAAAAACGCAGGCAACAAAAAAGTCAATGGTACGGCATACAGATTGGGTAGACCTGACACATCATGCAAGGCGGTGTGTATCCACCAAAATTGTGCTGTATAGCCAACCAAACCAAACCAATATGCTGACAAAATTTTGCGTTGCGGTTTCAGCTCCGTCAAACGAATGAAACCACCAAACAACAAGGGCATCAGCCAAAAATGGTAATGAGGTGCAAAAGTCAGCGGCGTGGCGAGTGCCAATATGGTCAAAATGGCAAAATAAACAAGAGGTATGCGCCAAAATCGGTCTAGCGCGGCATTTAATTTGGCAAACATAATTCAGGCTGCCTGAAAAAGAAAAGAGGACAAAATTATAGCGTAAACACCCAATGCGGTTGTTATGGTCGCTTAAAATATAGTCGTGGAAGTGAAAATGCAATACAAGGCGACAACGAGAGCAGTACGCCCCCAGAGCTGCCAAGTGTTTTTCATGGGTTGGATGCAAGTATCCGATGAGCGGTGGTTCGCAAAACGCTGTATATGGCTGATGTGGTGGCAGTGCGTTTGAGCCACGCATTAAGGTGTTTTATCAATATTTATTGGGTAAGGGTAAAGCATTACAAAGTGGCAATCAATGCGTGTATGCACAAACTGCTGACAATTTTGAACGTGATGATGTAGATAATATGGTTTGGGCTTAACGTTTTTGGTATTTTTCCCGATGGGGTTAAAAATACAGTTGCTACGCGATATGAAATGTAAATAAGGGTATTGGCAATAGCTCCTAATTTGAAATGACTTTATCAATAAATTGAAAAGAGGACGGACATGAAATCCGCCCTCTATGCCCATTTTGAAATATTGAAATGGGTTTTTGCCAAGGTTTCAGGTTGCCTGAAAACGTTCTGGCATCATCAAAACCGTGCTTCCAAACTCAACACAAAATTGCGTCCAGGTGCGGCATATTGTGCAGGTAATCCTTGTGTGTGCTGGTTGCCAGAAGTAATGGAAGTTTGGCGGAGGGCTTCCCATTGGATATAGCCCCTGTTAGCCACATTGTAAACCGCACCACGCACGGTTAAGTATTTAAATGGACGGTAGAACGCAGAAATATCCAAGGTTCGCCATGCTTTGGCTGGCAGGGCATCGGTGGCTTCTTTGACGTATCCACCACTAGGAGATTGTACCACCGCTGATAATTCGCTGGCTTTTTTGGCTTTAGAAGCTGTCCACACCATACCTACGCCCCATTTATCACTTGGGTGTGTGTAGTCCAAGCTTATGACGTAGCGTGCGGGTGAGATGCTGTCCATAAAGTAGCCACGACCCCATTCAAAACCTGGTTTGATGTTGTTGGCTTTGACTTTGCTGTGTCCATAATTGAAAGTCAAATTCAAACCATCTGGCAATTTCTGCCATAGAGCATGTAAATCCAAATTGCCGCGCAAAGTGATGCCTGCAACGCGTGCATCTTGGAAATTGCGATAGCCCAATTTGCCGTCTTTTAGGGTCTCATCAATTAAATCACGGTATTGGTTGTCAAAATAGCTGGCTTCTAAACGTCCCCAAGTGGGTTTGAATACCAAGCCCCATTCGCGATTGAGTGCACGTTCGGATTGAACATCGGTAACATAATGAAATCGGTCATGTGTGCCTTTTATGTAACCTGCAACACGGTAGCCAAACAGCTCTTTAAAACTGGGTACACGGTAACCTGATGAAACGCGATACAAAATAGACACATCATCAATGGGTTTTAATTCAAAGCCCAAATTCCACGACCAATTTTGATAGCGTCCGCTGCCCGTCCATGTGTCATCGGTGCGGAAGACATGGCGGTCAAAACGCAAGCCTGTGCTGATGTCCAAGATGTTTTTAATGGATAAGGTATTCCTGCCTGAAAAATAAAGGTTATTTCCTTTAATCAATCTGTTGCCACAGGCTTGAACCAAAGTACGCCCCTCGCAGTTATTGCGAATGTGTTCCATCTCCAATGTGGGCTCATACACATCAACCCGTTTTCGGCTGCCTGAAGGTTTACCGATGTCATCGGGATGAATAAACTCGCCAATATACTTAAAATTCAATTTAGCATAAGCATCATGCAAATCGCCTATCCATAAATTAGATGAAAATTTATCCAAACCCGCACCCAAATTCACGCGATTGCGAATACCGTTTTGGGTTTCAAAGGTTTTATTGAAATCGGCACGCAAAATACGGTGTTTTTCATCATAAATTTTGCGATGTGATTGTTCCGCTGACCCTGGTTTATTTAAACCCACTTGGCAATTTCGGTCTGCATAAGGATAAGGGGAACACCATTTATTGATTTCACGATGGTCTATGCTGATGTTTTGGCTGTCAAAAGATAAAGTTGCGCTGTCCAATATCGGATTATCACGACTTTGATAACGGTAACTGATGCCATAACGTTTTTTGTCGTGGTGTTCATCAAAATAGCGGGCTTGTGTCCAACGGATATTGACGGGTGTATTGTCGTCAAACATATTGTTTAAGCCTTCGCTGTATGCATTGCCACGATAAAATCCCCTTGAACCTGCCAATGCGCCTTTGCTGGTTGGGTTAGTCAAGTCTGCCAAATGGTAAGCGGTTAGGGTCATATCACGGGTATCGTATTTTTGTGTTGTGCGCTCCAATATGGTGTCTATGCTGTGTTCGGGCGAAAAACGGTATCCCAAACGCGCCAGCCATGATTCGGAACGGTAATCCATTGGGTCGGACATCACGCGTTTGTTGCCTGTGTAACTTTTCGCGTCCATGTATTCTACTTTGCGTTGTGGTGCATCTAGGGCTGCTGCTTTTTGTTTGAGGCTGGGTTTGCAGCTACTCAATCCTGTTTCATATGAAGCCGAATTGAAAGTGGGGCATTCGCTGCCTATCATGAAGTTGGCCCCCGAAATTTGGCTTAACTTGGCACTGCCATCGGCAAAATCCTCTGGATAGCCTGCATAGCGTTCCACTTCATAACGCACCTTATTTACATCATCATGCGCTTCGGTTTCGTGTTTGGTGCGGTGGGTGTATTGCACCAAACCTTCAAAACCGCCCAAACGGAATGCTCCACCCAGAGAATGCAAGCGTTGTCCGTCTTTGCTGCTGTATGACGTTTTGTAGCTGATCCCCGTGTTTTTGCCTGCCTGAATGTAGTCATCAACAGTTTTGGTGCGAAAGCTAACTGCACCACCAAGTGAGCCGCTGCCTGATTCAGATGATGAGGCACCTTGACTGAATTGTACGCTGCTGACGTTTTCCAATTCCATTTCATTAATGGCACCGCTGCCTTCTTCTTTACCTTCACGCTTTTGTGCCACATAGGATTGCAGTTGCGGTATGCCATCTACCATAACCGCAACGCGGTTTTTGTCCACGCCACGCATGGCATAACCCGAACTGGCACCACGCCCTTGCTCCACCACACCAATACCAGGAGTATCGCGCACCAAATCTCGAATCGACAAAATTTGGGCTTTGTTCAAATCATCGCTGTTTTTTACGCTTTTACCCAGACCTGTGGTTTCTTCCGTTTTGCGTGTGATACCGCGTGCTTTCACATTAATGGTTTGTAAAGTAGTTGCCGCTTCGTTTTCCTGTTCTTTCAGGCTGCCTGAAACCACATTGGTATCATTTGCTATGGCAAAATGCGGCATCGCCAACAACAAAGAAGCATAAAGCATATGATGTTTAAAACCTGATTTCATCTTCACTCCTTCACACCATCAAACACTACGCCGCCCATCACTTTGCCGCGATTGTCTCGTAAATTGGCATTAAATGAGAAACCACCACCCAATTCTTGCGCTTTGGGTCCATAAAATGCACCTTTTACATTATCAACCGTCATGGCTGGCAAAATGTTTTTGTTTTGCTGTTTGGCAGGGTCAAGGTCAATTTCACGACTGGTCGCTGTACCTTCAAAGCCATTGCCATTGATTTTGGCATTGATGGTAAACAAAGGTGCCATGCCTTTTTCTTCGGTTAGGCTGCCTGAAAGGGTTTTATTGGCAAAGTCCGCAGTAAATTCCGATTTGCTACTGTATGGGTTATTGCCTGCATTGCTGGACCATTGTGCTGCACCATTGATTCTACCCTGCCATGTGCCACGGTATTTGACCACACCAGAGGGTAAATCGCTAATCGCGGTGCGCTCGCCCAATAGGAACACGCCCAAAATGGAATGGTCTGGGGTAATGTTTGCAGGATATTGGGTATATTGAGCCAAATCCAAATTGGCTTCATTGCGTAAATCG
Source organism: Alysiella sp. (assembly GCF_030525755.1). Classification (GTDB taxonomy): domain Bacteria; phylum Pseudomonadota; class Gammaproteobacteria; order Burkholderiales; family Neisseriaceae; genus Simonsiella. Next base: position 16,957 of record NZ_JAUNEC010000025.1, on the reverse strand, counting down.
TATTTTTCGCCTTTGTCAAATACTTCTGCCAAAAATACATCGCTGTCTTCATCATTAATCATTCTGCGTAAACGGCGATTGAAAGCCTTGTTTTCACTCAACTGGGCATACTGTCTGCCTGCTTTATCAAAACCCGAAAACACCAATTCCATGATTTTTTTGCGTTGTTCATCGGTGGCTTTATTGGCGACAATCACTTTATCCAACAAAGTTTCCAATTCTTGGCGTTTAACCGCGATTTCGGCTTTCAATTTTTCGCGTGCTTCTTCTTTTTGCTCATTGGTCGCCACTAAAGCAGGTGGTGTGGTTTTTTGTATCAAACCGATTTTTACATGATTACGCTCGCTGCAACATGAAGTAACGCGCACAGATTGTCCATTATCCAAACGTTGATTGTTTTCTAATGTAAAAGAACTGCTGGCATCTGCCAATTCAAAACGTTTACCGTTTAACAATATGGTGTTTAAATTGCCGTGATAAGGTAAAGTCAATTCACGCGCTTGTGATTGCGGATTGATGCCATCGTGCAAAGACAAGTCTATGTAACGCGCATCAAATTTGTGTTCCACAGATGCAGGTACAGCCGTTTGCTTGCCTGCAAACACACCAAACAGTGAATTGTCATCGCTGATGAATTTGCCTACCAACTCTTCTGCATTCGTGCCAAAAAAACCACCTTCTAAACGGTTGCTGGCGTGTTTGGAAAACAAATTGAAATCGCCATTGCCTGCTTTGGTATTAACCGCAATCGCGGAACCGTGAAAGCGATTACCATTGATGCGTGCATCAACCGTATAGCGCGGAATGGTTTCAGGTGGCGTAAAACGACCTATTTGTTTGTGGTAATTTAATTTTCCTGTCAAAGTTTTATTGGCAAAATCGGCTTCAAATTCAGCCGTATGATGGTCTTTTCTCGGTCTGGCTTGTCCCCAAGTGGTTTCAGCAAAAGATGTAGCAGCAATATCATTGCCAAACCCTGTATCCATACTAAAACTGCTGCCTCCACCTACTTTGATACTGCCTCCGCCACCTACTTTGCCTGTGTCACGTACTTTTTGCACATCGGTAACAAAGTCCCAATGTCCTTGATAAGTCAATTTTGCCGTAGGCAACGAAGTGGCTGGTGTGCTGCCCAAATAATACAAATAGCCCAAACCTTTGGCGGTACTGCTTACCACAACGCCTTTATCTTTCACTTCTTCTCGCTCATAAGGACTGAAACCCGCAAAAATCCAACCTGCCTGAACATATTGATAAGCAGATTGGTCTTTAATTTGTGGCGGTATGCGTACATCCAATTTCTTATTACGATGATAAGCCTGAACACGTTTGGTTAAAACGGATTTGCCATCGGCTTGCAATTCCTCAATATTGTCCACATTCAAAGGCACATGGTCTTGTTTACCATCATAAATATCGCGCACAGGAATTGCCAAAGCATAACCCAAAGCAGGTTGCATAAACTTTTCGCCCGAAGTTTTAGGCGGTACAGGCGGTGTAGCAGGTGGTACGGGTGGTTTGGGCGAACTGGGCGTATTACCAACCGTAATCACAGACGGCAAATCCAAGCCACCACCTCCTCCACCGCAGGCAGACAAGGCAACAGACAATATAATAAATAAAGCATGACGTGTGAAAGGAGGGCGATTTTTCATAGAAACTATCCTTAATGGTTTTTTAAGAAATCATGAAATGGTAAAGCAGCATTTTGAACAGCACACAGTTGATTAAGCCCAGCCGAACATCTATGTGGCTGCCTGAAAGCGTGGTTTATCATGCTAATTGACAGTTAGAAAGCCAAAGTTTCAATGAAAACATGGGATTGCTAATGAAGCAATAATGATGCTGGTATGCACATACTTTCAAGATGTTGTCAATTAGAATTTTTAATTCTAACTCAAATTAATTTTTATTAAAAGATAATAACTTTTATTTATTTAAATAAATGCCAAATTACCCGACTAAACTGTGGTTTTCATACATCATTGAACATTTTTTGATGTTGCCATTTGCAGCTCTACGACCATATTCCTTCTTCTGTTTAACGGAAGATAATGAAGGGAGAGGGTAGGGTGTTGGTTTTTTCTCTGTAAGCAGGGTTAGATGAAGAGTTACCAAGTTTTCAAATTTGGATACCGTGTAGCAACTGTATTTTTACCTGCTGGGGTTAAAAATACAGTTGCTACGGAGGACTTGGTGGGTTTGAGGTTTGGTGGGGCATTGAACGTAATACAAATCGGTGTTGGTTCTTACCGATTTTCCCCTATTTCAGTTACAGAATTTAGCAGGTCTGCGCCAGCGGGAGAGTGGATAAATGGCAGGTCGCTTAAAGATTTTTATTGTGTGACATAAAGCTGCCTGAAAATGCGGCTTTCATGGGATAATGCGTTTTCCAACCCATTTCAAATAGCCCAATATCAATCATCATGCAAAACAAAATCAAGCAATTAACCGAGCAACTTAACCGCTACGCCCACGAATATTACACTTTGGACGCGCCCACCGTCCCCGACAGCGAATACGACCAACTTTACCGTGAATTGGAACGCCTAGAAGCCGAGTTTCCGCAATTCAGGCTGCCTGAAAGCCCCACCCAGCGCGTGGGCGGCGCGATTTTGAGCGAATTTGCCAGCGTAGCCCATGCCGTGCCGATGTTGTCGCTGAACAATGCTTTTTCGCCGCAAAATGCAAATGGCGTGTTTGACCATGCGGAAACTTTGGCGTTCAACGAGCGTGTTTGCAAAGATTTGGGCGTATCATCAACGGTTTACACCATTGAGCCAAAATTTGACGGTTTGGCGATTAGCTTACTTTACCAAAATGGCGTGTTGGTTCAGGCAGCCACGCGCGGAGACGGTGCGGTGGGCGAAGACGTTACCGAAAATGTGAAAACCATACGCAATATCCCATTGAAATTACACGGTAATCGCATTCCAACCATGATTGAAGTGCGTGGCGAAGTGTTGATGTTGAAAGCCGATTTCATCGCCCTAAACGAACGCCAAATCGCGCAACAGCAAAAGCCTTTCGCCAATCCGCGCAATGCGGCAGCAGGCAGCCTGCGCCAGCTCAATTCCAAAATTGCGGCAGAACGAAAATTGCATTTTTTCGGCTACGGTATTGCGCGATTTGACGGTATTGTGGCAGAAAATCGCCCCAAAACCCATGCGGAAGAATTGTTGTGGTTGGCGGAATTGGGTTTCAGCTTGCCGCAATCTCAATCGTGCCACGAACTTGTCCCCTCTCCCTCTGGGAGAGGGTTAGGGAGAGGGCAAAACGGCGAAATCCCTCTCCCCAACCCTCTCCCAAAAGGAGAGGGAGCAGATTGCAGGCAGCCTGAAAGTTACGACTGGAAAGTCTGTGCCAATATCGCCGAAGTTTTGCAATTTTACGAGCAAATGTCCACCAAACGCCCCCATTTGCCCTACGAAATTGATGGCATGGTCATCAAAGTGAATGATTTGGCGCAACAAGAAAAGCTGGGCTTTGTTTCACGCGCTCCACGCTGGGCAATCGCGCACAAATTCCCAGCAGAAGAAGCACTTACGGTGGTGGAGGACATAGACGTGCAAGTGGGGCGCACGGGCGCAATCACGCCTGTGGCGCGGCTCAAACCCGTGTCGGTGGGCGGTGTGGTCGTAACCAACGCCACTTTGCACAATCAGGACGAAGTGGCGCGTAAAGACGTGCGCGTGGGCGACACGGTGGTGGTGCGCCGTGCTGGGGACGTGATTCCCGAAGTTTTGCGCGTTGTGCTGGAACATCGCCCCATGCAAACCATTGAAATTTCAGGACAAGGCGATTTGTTCAGCCAGCCTGAAACGCGCACCGAGCCACAATTTCCCGCATTCAGGCTGCCTGAAAACTGCCCCGTTTGCGCCAGCCCCATTGTGCGCGAAGAAAACGAAGCGGTGGCGCGTTGCACAGGCGGCATGGTCTGCCAAGCACAGCGCAGTCAAGGGCTGATTCACTTCGCCAGCCGCAAAGCGATGGACATCGTTGGCTTGGGCGACAAGCAAATTGAGGCTTTGGTGGAACAAAATATTTTGCAAACATTTGCCGATATTTATCAACTGGATATCCCCAAATTGCAAAAAATCAAAGACCCCAAATCCAGCGCAAGCAAATGGGCAGAAAACATTTTGCAAGGCGTGGAAAACAGCCGTAAACCCTTGTTATCCCGATTTTTATTCGCTTTGGGGATACGGCACGTTGGCGAAAGCACCGCCAAACAGCTTGCCGCCGCCTTTGGTGATGTGGCGACCGTTTGCCGTGCGCCCCAGCCCGTGTTGGCGTGTTTGCCCGATATTGGGGGCGTGGTGGCGCAGTCCATTGCCGCCTATTTCAGGCAGCCTGAAAACATGAAAAACCTGCACGCATTATTGCAATTTGTTGAACCCCAATCGCAAAACATCAGCGTGAACGTGCGCGAATTGGCAAGCCCAGCGCGGTGGATTGCGCGGCTGCCTGAAATCAAAATCAGCGAAAAACGCGCCCAAGAATTGTGGGATTTGGCAGGCGGCACGGTGGACGGTTTGCTCAACGACAAAGTGTTGCCAGCCGAATGGCAAACTTGGCGACAAATCCCGAAAAATCATGCACTATTGCGCGAAGTTGCCGACTTTTTGGCGAATTTACCCGAATGGCATTCGCCACATACTGAAAATGCGGTTTCAGGCAGCCTGAACACGCAAATTTCAGGCAAAACCTTTGTTTTGACAGGCACTTTGCCCACGCTGAAACGCGATGCAGCCGCCGCAATGATTGAAGCGGCTGGCGGCAAAGTGTCAGGCAGCGTGTCCAAGAAAACCGATTTTGTCGTGGCAGGTGCAGAAGCAGGCAGCAAATTGGAAAAAGCACAGAGCTTGGGCGTGGCGATTTTGTCGGAAGAAGATTTGTTGAATTTGTTGAAAAATTAAAAGAAACACAAAATGAGCGAATCATGGAAAAACAAAAAAGACCGTGCCTATGCACATCAATTATTGGAAAAGGCATTACCCATTGAATTTAATTGAAAAAATGGGGCTTATTTAACAAGCCGTTGCGATGAATGATGTGGGTGCAATTTGGAATTGGGTAGAAGAAATGTGTGAATTTTGTCGTTTGATTGACGATTGGTATACCTATTCTTTTTCCAGAATGGATTGGAAAATCATGCGTTTGTACAATTATGGTTTGATTGGCGATGATGATTTGGCTGGTTTTATCGATGATGTGCGTGCGTGTTTGTTGCAGCACATCAGCTGGTGTAAGAATCATGAATAAATCAATGGGATTTTAGGCAGCGTATTTTATGGTAAATTCAATTTAAACCAGTATATCGTTGGGTGTACATGGTTCTCGTTGTTGCCTTGTATTGCTTTTTTATTTCTGCGACTGCGATTGTCGCCAGTATGCCCGATTTGATAAAGCGGCGTATAATGGTGTTTGCTGTATTTTTGAGTAAAGAAACATGAATTTAAAACGAAAAATTATGGTGATGCCACGTTTTCGCTTGGCATTGTTGTTGATTTTACTGATTTCGTCAGCAGGTTCTGTGGCATCTTTGGTGGCTCAGTATTGGGGCGGCATGAATCCGTGTGTGATGTGCATTCAGCAGCGTGTGGCACTGATGTTGCTTGTGCCAACAGCTTTATTGGGGTTGTTGCTGACGGGTAATAAGGGGAAGCGTTTGCTGGCTAGTGTGGCGGTGTCTGTGCCTGCGGTTTGGGGTTTGTACATTGCATTAAAGCAGATTTATATTCAATCATTGCCTTTGATGGAACAGCCTTCTTGTGGTGCACCTTGGACATTTCGCTTGCGCCATATGCCTTTGTTTGAATGGTATGAGCCGATTATTCGTGGTTCGGGGGCATGTGGTGAAGTACATTTGGTGTTTGGTATTGCTTTGCCTGTATGGAGTGCGGTTTTTTTTATTTTGGTATTACTGATTTTGTGGGGCGCATGGGCGTGGACATTCAGGCTGCCTGAAAACCATTTAGGACAATCAAAAAAGGATAAATCATGACACAATCACAACATATTAATGTGGATACAGCGGAAATTGAGAAATTCAGTCAACTGGCGGATAAATGGTGGGATAAAGGTGGCGAATTTAAGCCTTTACATGACATCAATCCTTTGCGTTTGGATTATATTGACCGTTATGCTGCTTTGATGGGGAAGACGGTTTTGGACGTGGGTTGTGGTGGTGGCATTTTGTCAGAAAGCATGGCTTTGCGTGGTGCAACTTCGGTTTTGGGTGTAGATATGGCGGAGAAATCTTTGGCGGTTGCCCATTTGCATGCAGAACAAAATCAAGTGGCAAATGTGGCTTACCGTTGTGTGAGTGTGGAAGATTTGGCGGCGGAAACACCGCATATTTATGATGTGGTAACGTGCATGGAAATGTTGGAACACGTTCCTGACCCTGCTTCCATTATTCGTGCGTGTGCCAAATTGGTTAAACCTGATGGTTGGGTGTTTTTTTCCACCATTAATCGCAATCCCAAATCTTATGCTCATGCTATTTTGGGGGCAGAATATGTGTTAAACCTTGTTCCCAAAGGCACGCATGATTGGCAAAAATTCATTACGCCTGCTGAATTGGCACGCATGGCACGTTTGGCAGGTTTGGAAGTGGTACATACCACAGGCATGACTTACCGTCTTTTAACACAACAATATGTGTTGCATGATGATGTGTCGGTCAATTATTTGGTGGCGTGTCGTGTGGGACATGTGGTGGTGTAAGGTGTGATTTAACGCGCTTTAAATTGATTGAGTTGCTGCAAAATTTGGCGACTTTTGATGCCTTCAGGAATGTGGTGGTCAATTAACAGGCGTGTGAGTGATAAAATGGCAGTTAAATTGTGTGGTTTCAGGCAGCCTGAATGCAATTCTTGTAACAGGCTGCCTGAAACCACAATGCCATTGGAGGGGGGAGATTGTGTTTCAGAGAAAGGTAACAGTGCGTACTCAGGACGAACCAGATAATGTTGTTCAGCGCAAACAGCTTGACCGTGTTCGTCCCATTCTAAATCGGGGGCATGACCCAATAAGTGCAACAGTTTCCATTCAAATAGGCGTAATGCCATAATGGGTTGTTCAGATAAGGCAAGGGCACGTTGGGTTTGGTAAAAATAGTCGTATAATTCAGGGTTGGGGTCTTCACGCGCGGTTGATTTCAGCAATAATTCATTGAGATACAATGCGCTGAATAAGGTACGGTTTTTGGGTTGTGCCCAACCGCCTATCCATTCAGCACGGTGTAAGGTTTTCAATTCTTCTTTGCCATACCATGATGCACTGATGGGTACGAATGGCACAAGTATGCCACGCAATTCTGAACCACGTGTGCGTGCGCTGCGAGCGAGTAGGGCAATGCGTCCATATTGGTGACTGAATGCTTCTAAACGCAAACTGTTTTCACGCCACGCGCTGCTGGAGAGCACAAAAATGGCTTGATGATTAACGCGATTTGAATGGCTCATTTAGGCTGCCTGAAAAAGGGTTTTAGGCAGCCTAATGTGTGTGGATAATACAGACATAAGCTTTTAATTCAGATTGACAAATTGGCTAGGGTTGAGTGATTTTCCATCTTGGCGAATGGTAAAGGACAAGAGCCCATTTTGACCTGTTTGAGCCAATGTTTGACCGCGTTTAACGGCTTGAGATTCCTTTACGGCAATGTGATGTACATTGCCGTACACGCTGATGATGTTGTCGTGTCGCACAATAATCATTTTTTCGCCATATTGTCGTTGTAATTTTTGTTCAGGTGTGCCTGAAAAAAGAATGATACCGTCCGCAGCAGCCTGAATGTTTTGATTGGGACTACCTTTTAGCACAATATTGTTTTTGTTTACCGAAAAATCTTGGCTGATTTGGCTGCCCTGTAAAGGGGAAGACCATGAACTTGGTGCTGATGATGAATCGGGTTTCTTGGGTGTAGGTCTGTTGGTTTGCACGGGGGCGGCAGGTGTGGAAACGTGATTGCCATTGTGAATTTGCAAAACTTGTCCAACAATAATGTGATTGTTTTGAATACCATTTTGTGCGACAAGTACATTCGTTGTGATGCCGTAGCGTTTGGCAATATTGAACACAGTATCGCCTTTTTCTACACGATGCGTTGTGGCATGGTTTGTTGTGTTGCTGCTTGGGCTGGCAACAACGGGTTTGGGCGCAACAATCGGTTTTGAGATGGGCTGGCTGCCGTTGATGCGTAAAGTTTGTCCAATGATAATGTGATTGTTTTGAATACCATTTTGTGCGACAAGTGCATTCGTTGTGATGCCGTAGCGTTTGGCAATATTGAATACAGTATCACCTTTTTCTACACGATGAATACCCGTTGATGATACAGAAGATGTGGCTTGGTTTTGTGACACGTAGCCAATATTGCTGTTGACTGCTGGTGATGCGGTATGGGTTGCTGATGTGTTGTTACTGGGTAGGGCAATGCTGTTTTCGGTGTAAACAGGGTAGGGAGTATGAGTGTGGCTGGACGGAGGGGGAGTGGTGTCGGTTGCAGGTACGGTTACAGGTGTTGTGGGAGCGGTACTGACGGGTGTAAAAGGTACATTGGAGTCAGATGTATTGGTGGGTGTGAAGCCAGTATTGGTTATGGTTGTGTTGTTTACGCTCGTGTTGTTAAAGGGATTTTCGGGTATGTAGCTGGGGGCATTGTATCCCACATTGCCACCGACCAAGTTTGTGCCATTAACCACAGGTGCAGGTGTTTGGGTGGCACAGGCTGAAACCAATAGTGCAGTAGCAGGTACAGCCAAGCGAGTAAACAATTTTTTATTCATGGTACAAACCTTTGCGTCAATGTAGGTTGGAAGAGAAACGGCAAAATGATACCGTTTCCAAAAGGTTTAGACAAGGTTTCAGGCAGCCTGCTGAACCAGCAAATGGGCTGCCTGAAAGTGATTTAGGTGTTGATTTGTGCATTTTGCCAAAAGGTTCGTACAGCATCTATTTGAGAATGGGCGGTTAAGTCCACTTGCAAGGGCGTGATACTTACAAAACCTGATTCTACGGCAGCAAAATCGGTGCCATCATCATTATCGGCAACCTCACCTGCTGGACCTATCCAATAAATCGCTTCGCCGCGTGGATTATGTGAAGGAATAATGCTTTGGGTGTGGTGGCGGCGACCCAGTCGCGTAATTTTGTGTCCACGCAAATTGCTAAGCGAAACAGCTGGAATGTTCACATTCCACAAAATCGGTATCACAGGTGGTTTGGCAAGAATGTGTGATAACACCGACCACGCGACTTGTTCAGCAGTATCGGCATATTGGGCAAAACGGTGTTCGCACAATGAAAAAGCGATGGCGGGTATGCCCATTAAAAAGGCTTCGGTGGCAGCGGCGACTGTCCCAGAATAGAGGGTATCATCGCCCATATTGGCACCGTGATTGATACCTGAAATGACCAAATCGGGTTTGAAATCGGGCAGGGTGTGCAAGCCCAAATGAATGCAGTCGGTAGGTGTGCCACTCACACAGTAAAACCCATTTTCAGAGCAACGAATGCGTAAAGGACGGTCTAATGTGAGTGAATTGCTCACACCACTTCGGTCGCGTTCGGGTGCAACCACACGTACATTGGCCATTTCGCCAGCAACGCGTGCTAATGTGGCAATGCCTTGTGATAAATAACCGTCATCGTTGGAAATCAAAATATTCATAATCAAGCTGCCTGAAAATTAGGGAATAGTTATTATTTTGATAATTGATAAAGGCTGCCTGAAAGTTTTTCAGGCAGCCTGAATGTATGGTTAAACCATTTGTGTTAAAGGCTGACGGCGTAATAAGGCAATCAATTCAGCGATGCGTTGTTTCATTTCGCGTCTGTCTACAATTTGGTCAATTGCGCCTTTTTGAAGTAAAAATTCAGCACGTTGAAAGCCTTCTGGCAGCGTTTCGCGTACGGTTTGTTCAATTACACGGGGGCCTGCAAAACCGATTAAGGCATTCGGTTCGGCCAAAACCACATCACCTAAAAAAGCGAAACTGGCGGATACACCACCCATAGTTGGGTCGGTTAAAACCGAGATAAAGGGTAAGCCTTTTTCACTTAATAAATGTAAAGACGCGCTGGTTTTGGTCATTTGCATCAAAGAACTTAAGCCTTCTTGCATACGCGCACCACCCGATGCGGCAACACAGATGAAAGCACAGTTATCAGACGCAGCACGGCGTACACCTTGTACAAAACGTTCGCCCACCACAGAACCCATTGAACCACCAATAAAACGAAATTCAAAGGCAGCAACTACAACAGCTAAACCGTTTAATGTGCCTTTCATGACCACAATTGCATCATCTTCACCTGTGCTTTTACGTGCGGCACTTAAACGGTCGGGGTATTTTTTACTGTCTTTGAATTTGAGAATGTCGGTAGGCTTGATGTTTGCCCCGATTTCTTCACGACCATTGGTGTCCAATAATAAATTCAGGCGTTCACGCGCGGTTAAAGCTTCGTGGTGGTTGCATTTGGGACAGACTTGATGATTTTGTTCAATATCTGTTGCGTATTGGGTTACACCACAGCTGCCACATTTGCGCCATAATCCTTCGGGTATGCCCGATTTGCTTTCGGATTTTTTGATTTTGGGTGGCAGGATTTTGTCTAACCAGCTCATGTTTTTTCCTCACAAGTATGCTGCCTGAATGGGGCAGAATTTTTAAGTTGTTACACTAAAATTCAATAAATGGCAGCAATATAGCCCGATTTATGCGTTTTGGCAATGTCATTGCTTTCAGGCAGCCTAAAAGCAATGGTTATTTATAAAGTGGTATTGAGTGCCTGATTGATGTCGGCATAAATGTCGTCCACATCTTCAATGCCAATGGAAAAACGCAGCAGACCTTCGCGAATGCCACTTTGGATTTTAAGTTTGTGTGGCACACCACCGTGTGATTGTGAATAGCTGTGATTAACCAAACTCTCTACACCGCCCAAACTGGGTGCCATTTGCAGCAATTTCAGGTTTTGAATCACACTATTGGCAGCAGCTTGGCTGTCATTTTTTAAGTAAATGGACACCACACCACCGAAACCGCGCATTTGTTGTTTTGCCAATTCATGATGCTCATGTGTTGGCAAACCTGGATAAAACACTTTTTCTACTGCAGGATGTTGGTTTAAACGGTGTGCAATTTCATTGGCATTTTCAAGATGTTGCTTCATGCGTACATTCAATGTTTTGATGCCACGCAACACCAGCCAGCAGTCCATTGGACCTGCAACCGCGCCACAAATAATCAGTGTGTTTTGCAGTTGTTTTGCCAGATTGTCGTCTTTAACCACCGCTGCACCCATTAACACATCGGAATGTCCGCACAAATATTTGGTTGCTGAATGAAACACAATGTCGCAGCCTATATCTAAAGGGTTTTGCAAATATGGTGTGGCAAAAGTGTTGTCTATGCCCACCAATGCACCGTGTGCTTTGGCTTTTTGTGCCAATAGTGTGATGTCTACCAAACGCAAAAGTGGGTTAGATGGCGTTTCCAACCAAACCATTTTCACTTGATATTCGGCAAAGATTTTGTCCAAGTTTTCAGGCTGCGTTAAGTCAGCAAAAATCACGTTTACACCCCACTTGGCATAAACTTCGGTTAAAAGGTCGTAACTGCCACCATAAATATCTGCAACCGCCACAATTGTGTCATTCGGTTTTAAAAACGTGCGCCAAATGCAATCTATGCCTGCCACACCGCTGGCAAACGCAAAACCATGTGTTCCATTTTCTAAAGTGGCAAGTGTGTCTTCCAAAATTTTGCGTGTGGGATTCCCAATGCGTGAATAACGAAATGGCACATTTTCATTAATACCGTGCATGGCAAACATACTGTTTTGGTATAAAGGGGGCATTAAAGCACGGTTGTGTTCATCGGGATTGTAAGCGGCATGAATGACTTCGCTGGCGAATTTCATGGTATTTCCTATCGTGTTTTCATAGTGAGAATTTATCCTGATTGTATGCCAAAATGGGCTTGGAATGCTATACTTTTGCGCTTTATATGTATCCTGCTTTTTCAGGCAGCCTGAAAACCATTTTATAAACACATACAATACATCACACAAAGGAAAACCGCATGAGCATCATCGCAGATGTGCAAAGCAGTAAAGATTTACGCAATATTCCGATTAACCGCGTGGGCATCAAAGACTTACGCTTTCCTATTTTTATCAAAAGCAAAGACAATATACAACAAACTGTTGCGCGTTTAACCATGACGGTTTTTTTACCTGCCGACCAAAAAGGCACGCATATGTCGCGTTTTGTCGCCTTAATGGAAGAACAGCAAAGCCCGATTGACCACCATGAATTGCGCGTTTTGAACGAAAAAATGTTGCAATTGTTGGATTCTCATTCAGGTGAAATCAGTATTTCATTCCCCTTTTTCCGTCAAAAAACTGCACCCATATCAGGCATTAAATCGCTTTTGGATTATGATGTTACCCTTTCAGGCAGCCTGAAAAATGGGATTTATCAATATATTTTGCGTGTGCTTGTACCTGTAACCAGTTTGTGTCCATGTTCCAAAGAAATTTCCGAATATGGTGCACACAATCAACGTTCACACGTTACGCTTACCTTGCATTGCAATGCCGAAATTGGCATTGAAGAAGTGATAGATTGGGTTGAAGAACAAGCCTCTTGCCAACTTTACGGTTTGCTCAAACGTCCTGATGAAAAATTTGTTACCGAACATGCTTACGAAAATCCCAAATTTGTGGAAGACATGGTGCGGGATATTGCAGCCATTTTGCGTGCCGATAAACGTATTGAACGTTTTATTTTGGAAAGCGAAAACTTTGAATCAATTCACAATCATTCTGCTTATGCAGTCATTGAACAAGGTTGGGATTGAGAGCAGTATGAGAAGCTGAAAATGGGTTTTGAGACCTCATAAAAGACTTCTGAAAATACATGGGAACGGGTTTTTATACCGTTCCCGTTTTCTTTCCCGATTGTCCATGTGGACACAGTTTATACATGGGGCGTTTGGTTTTGGCATAGGCGAGTGTTACCACACAATACGGCAAGTTTGCGTTTGCATGCGAAATTAGGTTTTCAGGCAGTCTGAAAATAGTAAAATCATCGATTTTTATTTTAAATATGAATATATCCATTCAAAACAGCAATCCATTTCATCAAGTAATTACTGAATTTTATTAAGTATTTGCCTATCCTAAACCCAATCAGCACTTAAATGTTTGTGATTTTCCTTGCTACATGCACCCTGATTTGGAACGGGCAATGCGAACGTTCCCCTTGCTTGAATTCAGAAAAATTATTATTTTATTAATACTTTATAGGTTTTGTTTGCGAAATGGAATGCCCTGATGAAATCAACTATTTTTTGCCGCGCATGGTTGAATTGTTTACACAAGGTCAGGAACTGCATCATGATGTGGAAATTTATTTTCGGTGTATAGACGAATGTGCTGCTCATTTTTCACATTGGCGGCGCAAATATTCAGCCATTTTGTGCATTGTTTGCTGAGTTATTAAGTGTAGATGACATGCAAAAATACCATGAGTAATACGATAATATATGGGTTTAGAACAGCATAGATGATTTATTTGATATTTTGACTGAGTGATTTATTGATGATTCGTAGGGTGGATGTCAGTACCCACCCTAAACAAGTTTTTTATTTTAATGGTATTTTCAATATTTTTATCTCGAACTTGTGTCCATTTTTACAACACAGAAACCCCAGAATGTGCTGTACAAACAAATACTTCTTCTTTCAGTCCTGTTTGTTTTTCGTAGTTGGCGGCAAGGTGGGCTTTCACTTCGTCTACCAAATCATGTGGTAATAAAGCCACCACGCAACCGCCAAAACCACCACCTGTCATACGGACACCGCCACGTTCGCCGATTTTTTCGCCAATCAAATCAACCAGCAAATCTACGGCTGGGTGTGTGATTTCAAACTCGTTTTTCATTCCAACATGACTTTCTGCCATCAAGCGCGACAAAGTGGCAATGTCATTGTTTTGCAATGCTTTTGCTGCGTCCAAAGTGCGCTGATTTTCCTGAATGATGTATCGGGCGCGTTTGGCGACGATGTCGTCTAAACATGCTTTGTCTGCGTTAAATTCTGCCAATGAAACATCGCGTAATGCCTTGACACCAAAGTATTTTGAGGCTGTTTCACATTGTTGGCGACGTGTGTTGTATTCGCTGCCCACCAAGCCGCGTTTTACATGGGAATGCACAATCATTACGCTCAAATTTTTTGGTAATTCAATCGCTTGGGTTTGCAAGCTGCGACAGTCAATCAACACAGCACAATCGGTTTCGCCACACGCGCTGGTCAATTGGTCCATGATGCCGCATTTGCAGCCGACAAATTCGTTTTCGGCAAATTGCCCGATTTGCGCAATTTGGGCGTGATTGACTGGTAAATCAAAGGCTTGTGCAATCGCTTTACCAATTGCCACTTCCAATGCCGCAGATGAACTCAAACCTGCACCTTGTGGCACATTACCGTGTATGGCTAATTCAAAACCCTGTTTTAAATTAAAGCCTTTTTCTTGGAAAGCCCAAACCACACCACGCACATAGTTTGCCCATTGTTTGTTGGATTGGGTAATGGGTTCGCGCAAATCAAATTCATCGCGCTCATCATAATCCATAGCATAAACAGATATTTGTGTATCGTTTGTTTTGTGCAAAGCCACATCGGTGTGAAAATCAATCGCGCAAGGCAACACAAAACCGTCATTGTAGTCGGTGTGTTCGCCAATCAAATTCACGCGACCGTGTGCGCGAACGGTAAATTCAGGCTGTCTGAAAAAATGTTTTTCAAAAATTCCATTTAGATTCATGGTGTTTTCCTTATTTTTTTAATTTGGTCAATAAAGAGACTTGAAAAGAGACTTAAAAGGCTGCCTGAAAATTACTGTACTGATTTGTAATGAATTTCCGATAATTCTGCTAAACGAGCTGCAGCTTGTTCGGGCGTTAAATCACGCTGTGCTTCCGCCAACATTTCGTAGCCAACCATGAATTTCCGCACGGTTGCTGAACGCAAAAGTGGTGGATAAAAATGTGCGTGAAGCTGCCATTCAGGGTGATTTTCGCCGTCAAATGGCGCACCGTGAAAACCCATAGAATATGGAAAACTGGTGTGGAACAAATTATCGTATTTGGTCGCCAATATTTTCAGGCAGCCTGCTAAATCAAGGACTTGTGCGGGCGACAAATCGGTCATGCGCTGCGCCGCAATTTTGGGTAGTAATAAAGTTTCAAAAGGCCAAGCCGCCCAATATGGCACGACCACAACAAAAAATTCTGTTTCGCAAACAATGCGTTCACGCTGTTGTAACTCGGTTTGCGCGTAATCCAGCAACATGGCACGACTGTGTTGCGCGAAATATTTTTGCTGCGCGTGGTGGGCTTTTTGTGGCAAATCTGGCAGAAAATCGCTCGCCCAAATTTGCCCGTGTGGGTGGGGATTGGAACAGCCCATTACCGTACCTTTGTTTTCAAATATCTGAATCCACTGGTACTTTTTGCTTAATTCGCGGCATTCGTTTTGCCATAATTCAATCACTGCTGCAATTTCTTCACGCAACAATTCAGGCAGCGTTTTGGCGTGGTCGGGAGAAAAACAAATCACGCGGCTCACTCCACGAACACTTTCTAATTGAAATAATGGGTTATCGTGATTTTTGTATTCGGGCGTATCGGGGAGTAGCGCGGAAAAATCGTTTGTAAAAACATAGGGTCCGCTGTAATCGGGATTTTTCTCGCCGTTGATGCGCGTGTTGCGTGGACACAAATAGCAACTTGGGTCGTAAGACGGTTTTTGTTCGGTGTCGGCGGTTTCCTGTTGCCCTTGCCATGGGCGTTTGGCGCGGTGGGGAGATACTAAAATCCATTGTTCAGTCAATGGGTTGTATCGGCGATGGGGGTGTTCGGTGGGCTGAAACATGGGCTTCTCAATTTATTAGGAGATGAATGGTTTAAATGGCTTAATTTAAACAAATTAAACAGGCAAAGCAAGTTCTAAACGCAAGTGCAAATTCTGTTAAAATGCCACGTTATTTTAAATATTTGAAAATTTATGTCTGATAATATCGTACTCGCCAGCAATAACACAGGTAAACTCAAAGAATTTACCGCTTTGTTTGCGGCACACAACATCATAATTTTGCCACAGTCTCAATTTAATGTTCCAGAGTGTCCCGAACCACATTGTACTTTTGTGGAAAATGCACTCGCTAAAGCACGTCATGCCAGCCGTTATAGTGGCTTGCCTGCCTTGGCAGATGACAGTGGCATTTGTGTTAATGCATTGGCTGGTGCACCAGGTGTATTATCCGCTCGTTTTGCTGGTGAACCCAAATCAGATTTTGCCAATAATGCTAAAATTACAGAACTTTTGCAGAAACAAGTGGATAAAAGTTGTTATTATGTTTGTGTTTTGGTGTTTGTGCGCCACCCAGACGATCCACAGCCGATTATTGCAGAAGGGATTTGGCATGGTGAATGGGTTAATCAAGCTGCTGGTGAAGGAGGGTTTGGTTATGACCCACATTTTTATTTGTCTGAATATGCCCAAACAGCCGCACAAATACTGCCCGAACACAAAAATCTCATTAGCCATCGTGCTAAAGCCATGCATGAATTGCTGACAAAATTTCAGGCAGCATCGCTTTTTCAGGCTGCCTGAAACAGTCTTAATAAAGAGAATTTTAGACAAAATGTCTAAAATTATGGCTAATTGTCTAATTTTTAGCAGGTCTAAAAGGTTTATATTGCGATTTTTGTCCAAAAAGTCTAAAATTACCACTTTTACATTTCATTTATTTATTTAATGAGAAAAATCATGGCACAAGCACAAACCCTTTACGATAAACTCTGGAACAGCCACGTTGTTCGCGAAGAAGAAGACGGCACCGTTTTGCTCTATATTGACCGCCATTTGGTACACG
>NZ_JAUNEC010000024.1 GCF_030525755.1 Alysiella sp. | reverse complement strand
GATGGTGCCAACGTTTACGTGCGGTTTGCTGCGTTCAAATTTTTCCTTAGCCATAGCAAATTCCTTACAAAAATGATTTAAAAACAGATATTTAAGTGGTGCCCATGGGCGGAATTGAACCGCCGACCTCTCCCTTACCAAGGGAGTGCTCTACCCCTGAGCCACATGGGCCTATTCAGTTTTATGGCTACCTATTTTAAAAATAAGTAGCCAAATAATATTTGGAGCGGGTGAAGGGAATCGAACCCTCACCGTAAGCTTGGAAGGCTTCTGCTCTACCATTGAGCTACACCCGCTAATCCCTGCTCCAAATTGGAATTTAAGTGGTGGTGGGAGAAGGATTCGAACCTTCGAAGCTTTCGCAACAGATTTACAGTCTGCCCCCTTTGGCCGCTCGGGAATCCCACCAAACAGATTAGCAACTATACAACCAGTCCAACACAAGGTCAAGACTTTCTTTCAAAAAAAATTACACCCTACTGTTTTAAAAAGATTCTTTATTTCTTTGCCACAATTTTGTGGTACTTTTCCATCAATTGCTCTTCGGTTTCGGGATGAGTTTCATCAATCAAAATACAATCCACTGGACAAACTTGCTGACATTGTGGCTCATCATAATGCCCCACACATTGCGTACACAAACTGGGTTCAATTTCATAAATTTCCTCACCTTGTGAAATCGCATCATTTGGACACTCAGGCTCACAAACATCACAGTTGATACACTCATCAGTAATAAACAGAGACATTATTGCGTTCCTTTTACAATTCAAAAGCGGCGCGGATTATAGCACGTTTTATTTTTCAGGCAGCCTAAATTGCGCTTTTTAACATCTTGATAATGGTTATTAAATCATTTTGTTTCAGCACCTTGCACATATTGCGCCAAAATTTGCCGACTTTGCCCTGCTCGACTCTCACGATAAACCGATAACCATATTGGCAATTCAGGCAGTTTCCCTGCTTCCAAATACACAAAAGCCCCGATTTTTAATTTTTTTTCCAAAATAACAAACAACTTGTCCCAATCTTGCCATGTAAATGGCGGGTCCAACAATACCAAATCCCAACTCTCATCATTTTCTGTCAAAAAACACAAACCATCTCGCGCAACAATTTGGACTTGATGACACACAGCCAAATCCTGTGCCATTTTTTTTAGGCAACGTGCCGTATCCATATTCCATTCACACATAACCACCTTTGCTGCATAACGCGAAATCGCTTCAAACCCCAGCGCACCACTACCAGCAAACACATCCAACACCACTCGCCCTGTCAAATCCTGTCCCAACCAATTAAACAGACGCTCACGCACCATTTCAGGCGTTGGGCGCAAAGATGGCGCATCATCAAACAACAATTTACGTCCACGCAAAAAACCACCGCAAATACGTACCTGATTACGGTGTTTACTGTGTTTCGCCATCACGCTTACCCACTATAAAATTATTAAAGCATAACATTATATTTCAGGCAGCCTATTTTACTCAAACCACAACGTCTGTCTAGTCAATAACTTAAATTATCGTTCACAAAATTAACAATCTGAATTTCCTTTATCAAATCATGAAAATTCAATAATTGAAAATATTACCAAATGACATATGTCGTTTAAAACTCAAATATCATAAATGGTTCTCAAATCACAAATATTCACATTAAACAATCAACACAAAACCCAATTCAGGCTGCCTGAAAAGCGTGGTCGCGTTCCCAATCCAACAAAAATTGTTTGCGCGACAAGCCGCCTGCGTAGCCTGTAAGCGTGCCGTTGCTGCCAATCACGCGGTGGCATGGCACGATAATGGAAATTTTGTTGCGCCCATTTGCCGCTGCTACCGCGCGAACGGCTTTGGGATTGCCCAATTTTGCGGCTTGTTCGGCATAAGATAGGGTTTTGCCATAGGGAATGGTTTGCAGAATGCGCCACACGCGCTGTTGAAAATCCGTGCCAACACAATCCAATGGCACGGAAAAATTTTTCAGGCTGCCTGAAAAATAAGATTGCACCTGTTCGGCAACTTCTTTTAATAAATCATGGGGTTGAAAAACGATTGCCGCACGTTTGGCTTGGGCGATTTGGCGGATTTCGCTGTCCAAACGCGCTTGCCCAACAAATTCCAGCAAACACAAGCCTGTGGCAGAACAAATTGCCAGCATATCGCCCAAAGGCGTGGCGAGTGTTTGGGCGTGGAGTGGATTGGCGGTTTCAGGCTGCCTGAACCTGAAATTGAGTTCATTGAAATATTGGGCGATTTTGGTTTGCGTGTTCATGTTTTGTCCAAATGCTTTATTGTCGTTATAATTATTGATTTTATCATTGAGGTATCACATCATGCGTCCAGAAACCCAACAAGCTATTAAGCAGATTATCACTCATTACAATATTGTCATGGAAGTTATGGAAGACAATGCCATAGAACAAGATGAAGACAAATCTAGAGCTTATGGCGGCGTTATTCGTGCAACCAAAGGCAAGTTACAAGAATTCATTACTCAAAAATTGATTGAAACTGCTTGGATTCATGAATTAAAACAAGATTCTTCTCGTTTAGAAATCAATTCCAAGAAAATTCCTATTCCCATTCAACCAGAATATCTCAAGCATTTACCTGATGTTGTAAAAAATCATATTCAAAATAATATCAAAGATTATGTCTACAAACTTTCAGTAGATAAACATATTTTTATTGATAAGCAATTTGTTGCAGGTGTTGAGTGTAAAGCCTATACCGAGAATGCCATGATAAAACGCATTATGGTTGATTTTATGTTTTTGAAAACATTGTATCCTGATTTGGACTGCTATTTATTTCAACTGGAATCACAACTTGGTGGTGATTATGCTGAACTCAAATCAATTAGTTTAGGTAGTAAATCAACACATTCTATTATGTCTTACTTTGATAATGTGGATTTGAATATTCTTACATTTATCAAGGGAGAACGTGATGTAAATAAACCTATCAACAAAGTAGAGTTTTTTAAACCATTGGAAACTGCTGCCTTACAAAATGCCGTTGTCCATTTATGTGGCACTTTGAAGAAGTTTAAAAAATGAATCATCAAATCATTGATTTATTTGCAGGCTGCGGTGGTATGAGTTTGGGGTTTAAAATGGCGGGTTTCCATTCAGTTTTAGCAGTAGAAAAAGACGACTGGGCAGCAGAAACCTACCAATTTAATCATCAAAATACTTTGGTTCATGTAGGCGATATTACAGAAATTATCAATCCAAAACAACAATTTCCACAAAATGAGATTGCTGGCATTATTGGTGGGCCACCCTGCCAAGGATTTTCTCTTTCAGGTAACCGCGACCCCAAAGACCCACGCAACAGTTTATTTATGGACTATATGCGTTTTGTGCAAGATTTTCAGCCTGCCTTTTTTGTCATGGAAAATGTCATGGGCATTTTGTCTGCAAAAAATAAAAATGGCGAATGGGTTAAAGATGTGATTGTACAAGTGGCAGCATCACACGGCTACAATACACACATTTTGCAACTGAATGCAGCAGAATATGGTGTACCACAAGCCAGAAACCGCGTTTTCTTTGTCGGTATCCGCCAAGATTACCCTTTTGCACCTGCTTATTTACAGCCTAAAAAAATCACGGCAGATAAACCGATTACATTATGGCAAGCGATTTCTGATTTACCACAAATTGAAGCAGGGCAAGGAAAAGATGATGTGGCTTATTTGAATACACCGCAAAATGATTACCAAACATGGTGTCGGCAAGACAGTTCTGCTTTATACAATCACATTTCTATGCGTCATACCCAGCGTTTGATTGAACGATTCAAATGTATTCACTGGGGACAATCTTTGGCAGATGTGCCAGAAGAACATATGCAACGCAAACGAGGCGATGCCGATAAAATCAGTGGTAAAGTGTATTCACAAAATAATATGCGTCCCCACCCTGATAAACCTGCACCAACTTTACCAGCTAGTTTTCAGAGTAATTTTATCCACCCTTATTTACACCGCAACTTTACGGCACGAGAAGGGGCAAGATTACAATCTTTTCCTGATAATTATATTTTTAAAGGCAAACGAACCACCATGTCTTGGGAAAAAAATTTATCGCAATTTCAACAAATTGGCAATGCAGTACCGCCTTTATTAGCCAAAGCTTTGGGATTGATGATAAAAAATTATTTTGAACAAATCCAAGCTGATAATTTTGAGATGATTGTGCCTATTACACCAATTCAATCAAATTTAGTTGCGTAGGGTGCGCCATGCGCACCAATTAACCACAATATTCTAATTTTGCGGAAAATTCGGTGCGCACGGCGCACCCTACAAAAATTCAGGCTGCCTAAATTGCCGTCCGCTAGGACTTTTCAGGCAGCCTGAATTTCATTTACCCATCAAACCCCAAATCACCCACGCTGATAATTCGGAGCCTCTTTCGTAATCTGCACATCGTGAACGTGCGATTCGCTCATGCCTGCCGATGTGATTTCCACAAATTCCGCTTTTTCGTGCATTTCCGCGATGTTGGCGCAACCCAAATAGCCCATGCTGGAACGCAAACCGCCCACCAACTGATGAATGATGTTCACAATCGGGCCCTTGTGCGGCACGCGCCCTTCAATGCCTTCTGGGACGTATTTGTCGGTGCTTTCCTGTTTGTCTTGGAAATAGCGGTCGTTGGAACCTTGACTCATCGCGCCTAACGAACCCATGCCACGATACGATTTATACGCACGTCCTTGATACAATTCAATTTCCCCTGGTGCTTCGTCTGTGCCAGCAAACATGCCGCCCAACATCACGCAATGCGCCCCAGCCGCCAACGCCTTGGCAATGTCGCCTGAAAAACGAATGCCACCGTCTGCAATCACCGAAACGCCTGTGCCTTTTACCGCTTCGGCAACATTGGAAACGGCAGTTAATTGCGGTACGCCCACGCCCGCCACAATGCGCGTGGTGCAAATGGAACCTGGTCCAATGCCCACTTTTACCGCGTCTGCGCCAGCCGCCACCAAATCACGCGCGGCGGCGGCGGTGGCAATGTTGCCGCCTATCACTTGCACATCAGGAAAGTTTTGTTTAACCCATTTTACGCGGTCAATCACGCCTTGGCTGTGTCCGTGTGCCGTGTCCACCACAATCACGTCCACGCCAGCCGCAACAAGGGCGCGAACACGCTCTTCGGTATCCGCGCCCGTGCCAACTGCCGCGCCCACGCGCAAACGTCCTTCGTGGTCTTTATTGGCATTGGGAAATTCGGTGGTTTTGATGATGTCTTTTACCGTAATCAATCCGCGCAATTCGTCTTGCTCGTTCAACACCAAAACGCGCTCAATTTTGTGTTGGTGCATCACTTCACGCGCTTCTTCAATGGACGTGCCAACGGGTACGGAAACCAATTTGTCGCGCGGTGTCATGATTGCCGACACGGGCAAATCCAAGCGCGTTTCAAAACGCAAATCGCGTGTGGTAACAATGCCCACCACTTTGCCGTTTTCCACCACGGGCAAACCCGACATTTTGCGTTTGCGTTGGGCGCGTTCAGCCAGCAAATCGCCAATCAAAATATGGGGGGATACGGTAACGGGGTCTTTCACAATGCCGCTTTCGTGGCGTTTGACTTTACGCACGGTTTCGGCTTGCTGTTCGGGGGTCATGTTTTTGTGAATGATGCCGATGCCGCCTTCTTGCGCCATGGAAATCGCCAAACGCGCTTCGGTAACGGTGTCCATTGCGGCAGAGAGCAAGGGCAAATTTAAAGTGATTTTTTTGGTTAATGGGGTTTTGAGCGAGACATCGCGCGGGAGAATGGTAGAGTGGGCGGGAACGAGTAAAACATCGTCAAAAGTGTAGGCTTTTTCTACGATACGCATGGTGCATTTTACCTTAATGTTACGGTTGGAAAATTTTGGTTAAATGCAACGCATTGTACCATAATTTGTGCGTTTTCAGGCAGCCTGAAAGTGGTTTTTCGGCAAAATCATGACAGCAGTCAGCAAAAACGGTACAATCCTTGTCAAATTTTATTTAACGGCTTTTCATCATGAGAAGGAAATACCATGAAAAAAATGATTTTTGTTGCGGTTTTGTCTGCTGTATCAGTTGCATCGTTTGCTGCCGATGTGCAGGTTTTTAACTGGAAAACCGATAAAGGCAGCAATGCCTATTCGGATACACCCAATAATATGCAAATGGGTCGCTCCAATGTCATCAATGTACGCACAGGTTCGGTTACACCACCTGAACCTGCTAAACCTGCTGCCCCTACCAATGTGGTTGAAGCACAAGCGGCTTTAAATGAACAAATCATCGCAGAAAACCAACGCCGCGAAGAAGCAGCAGCCAAATTGGCCGCAGAAACCAAAGCGGATAACTGTAAAACTGCACAAATGAATTTGGATATGGTCAATAAAACCAATGCGCGAAATAAAGCCGATTTGATTCCCAAATACAATGCGGATATTGCCAAATTCTGTAATTGATGATGCCAACGCAAAGGCTGCCTGAAAGTTTCAGGCAGCCTTTTATAGTCGTTTGAACAATTATTGAAACACCCAAATGCAAGACTGGACTTAAACTATTGATTATTGCGCCTCTTGTTGCGCTTCCATTTTTTTCACACGCCAGTCAAACACGAATGTGCCAAAGGGCAAAACTGCTGCCAATAATCCCACTAAAAACCACATAATGGACCAGCTTTTTTTGTGGCATACAGCAAGTAACACCACCAAAAATGCCAAAAATAAAAAACCGTGTGCCAAACCTGCATACGGCACAAGTATGGGATTATTGAACAAATATTTCATGGGCATGGCAATGCCCAGTAAAAACAGAAATGAAATGCCTTCCAAAAAACCAACCAAACGCAAAGTTTGCGTATTCATGAATTTTTCCTTTGTGGTGATGTTGAATAATGGGCTGCCTGAATGTTTCAGGCAGCCTTTAATGTATGGTCGTTCCCAATCTGAAATACCGCATCATCAGTCGTGATACAACATTCATTGCCGCCCTGCTCCATTCTGATTTGAAACAAGCACATAAAAAGTCTGCGTAATGAAAACGCGCATTATACACTTTTTCTTTGGGTTCCCAGTATTCGTATGCTGTTGATAATGTGGTGCAATCTTTGCGCCCTAAAATCACGGTTTACTTTATACTGTTGGTTTTCTGTATGTGCCGATGATGATGAAAAACACCCACCGAAATCGTTTGATTTTATCGTTTATCTGCTTGGTTTTTCTCTGTACTGTCGTTTATGCTGGGCTATTGTTTATACCCAAAAACAACGGTGAGCCTTATCGTTTAAGCGTAAAAAAAGGACAAGGCATTTCTGCTGTGAGCCACCAGTTAGCACAAGAAAACCAGATTTTCAACCGTTGGGTATTGGTATCAGCAGCTTATGCCGTAGGCGTACATGACCGTTTACGCAGTGGCAGCTACCTTTTTCCTGCTCGGGTTTCTACTTGGCAAATGGTTCAACGTTTGCGCCAAAACAATCCCGATACCATTCGGGTGCAAATCATTGAAGGCATGAATTTTACTCAAATGCGCCGCGTGGTCAACCAAACCGAAGGCATACGCCATGATACACGTGCAATGTCTGATGCCGAATTGTTGAAAAAAGTTGCCACCAACCCACTTGCCGAACACGCCGAAGGTCTGTTTTTCCCAGACAGTTATGAAATTGATGCCGAAAGCAGCGATTTACAGATTTTTCAGGCAGCCTACAATGCCATGCAGCGTGAATTGAATGCAGCTTGGGAAGACAGACAAACCAATTTGCCCTACACAACGCCTTATGAGTTACTGATTATGGCAAGTTTGATTGAAAAGGAAACGGCACATGAGGAAGACCGCCGTGATGTGGCAGCAGTGTTCCGCAATCGGCTTGCCATCAAGATGCGTTTACAAACCGACCCAACAGTCATTTATGGTATGGGCAACGCGTACAAAGGCAAAATTCGCCGTGCTGATTTGCAACGCGATACACCCTACAACACTTATACACGGCACGGTTTGCCGCCTACGCCGATTGCCTTGCCCAGTCGTGCCGCTTTGGCTGCGGCAGCCGCCCCATCCGACAGCCAGTATTTGTATTTTGTATCGCGCATGGACGGTACAGGCAAAAGCCAGTTCAGTCATACTTTGGACGAACACAATGCAGCAGTACGCAAATACATCTTGAAAAAGTAAGGCAAATGCTTGGTACAAACAATGTGGTATGATGTTTCAGGCAGCCTCATTAAAACACAAAGGCTACCTGAAAAAATCAGGAAAATTGGGACAGTATGAAACGTTTGAATGAAAAAAATCTTGCCGCTTCAATGGCTTTTTATGTAGAACACAATGATGCGTTTACTTTACTTGCAAGTCTAACTGACTGGTTGCGACGTGGTAAAGCCAAAAATGCCGCAATCCGCATAAATGCGTTGCTCAATGTTTTACAAGATGATAATGAATTGGCAAAACGCACCGCAATCATGTTGTGCCGTTGGTTGTGCAGCGTACGTTTGTATCCTTTGCTCATCAGCGCAGGCATTTTTTCGCGTGATGGTTTTGCCAGCGAATTATTGGGACGTTGGTACGAAGCGGTTAATCCTGCTTACAAAGACCCATCTGACTTACGCGATGTGTTTTCACAGCTGTTTGCCCATGAAAATGATGGGGAATGGATTGATGCCATTCCTACTAAAACATGGTTGCGTTTCTTACATTTGATGATGCGTTATACACCTGAACATGACCGTGAAACAGTACAGCAATATATGTTACAAGAAGGTTTACACGCAATAGAAATGCTTTCAGTATGGGTGGCAGCTGAAGAGTTGGACCCTGATCTAATCCGTTTAGACAAAAAACTACTGGACCGCGATTCACCCTTTGTTGCCCTAAACCGAGAAGTGTCCTATTGGGTACTTTCTCGTTGGCAAGGTAAGGAATTTGACACGGCGCATCTAGGTGTCATGATGGATCAATGTCATCGTCAAGTGGAAACCTTACGCAAAAAAGGTACGGGGGCAGGCGCGGGTTCATCGTTGAGTGTGGCTCATTTATTGGAACGTTTGGAGCAAACTTTAAACCGCATGACCTTATTGATGGCGGTGTTCATGCCCCAACACATTTCGCCACGCAAAATGTTGGCACTCACAGGCACATTGGCAAAAGCAGCAGCGGAACAACACAGCTTGTATTGGTTATGGAAACGCAGCATCAAAATGCTCTCGCGCAGCATCACGCAAAACACCAGCAGTCATGGCGAACACTACATCACACGCAACAAAAAAGAATACATGGGCATGCTCTATTCGGCGGCAGGTGGTGGCGTATTGATTGCCCTGATGTCGCTGTTAAAAATCCATTTTGGGCGCGTGATAGAAAACCAATTTTGGCTCAGTTTTGCCGAAGGTCTGAATTATGGCTTGGGTTTTGCGCTGATTTTCATTTTGCATTTTACCGTTGCCACCAAACAACCTGCCATGACCGCTTCACGTTTTGCCGCATTGGTGGAGCGTACCGAAAGCGGCAAAGCGGTAAACATGAAGCTGGCACAACTGTTGGTGGATGTGTTTCGCTCACAAGCAGCAGCGGTTGCAGGCAATGTCGGTGTGGCAGTGTTTGTTGCCATGATGATTGCGCTGATTTTCCGTTTATCCACAGGTATGCCTTTACTGACTGCTGATGAAGTGCAGTACCAAATTAAAGCGATTGACCCAACACGCGCAACTTTGTGGTATGCCGCGATTGCTGGCGTATGGTTATTTTGCTCTGGCATCATCTCGGGCTTTTTTGACAATCGCTGCGACTACCTAAATATGCGTCAAAGATTGTTCCATCACCCGATTTTAAAACGCATGCTGCCTGAAAAATGGCGTTTACGTCTTGCTGATTATTGGCACCATAATTATGGTTCAATCATGGGTAATCTCTGTTTCGGTATGTTATTGGGCATGAGCGGCTTCATTGGACACACCACAGGCTTACCCTTTGATATTCGCCATGTGGCATTTTCCTCTGCCAATGTCGGTTATTTCACGTTCAGTGGTGGTGGATTCTGGCTGTTTTGGCAAAGCATGGTGTTTGTCTTGTTGATTGGACTGGTTAATTTAACAGTCAGCTTTTTACTTACCCTATCGGTTGCATTGCGTTCACGCGAAACCAAAATTGAAAGCTGGTGGGCAATTTTACAATGCGTGGGACAAATCATGCGTGAACGTCCATTATCGTTGATATTGCCCACACAACTGCCTGCTGATAACGCACCCAAAAAAGAAAGCAAATCCAAAAAAGATACGCTGCCTGAAAACACAAATGACAGCACACATGCCACAGCATCGGTGGAGAAAAAAAGTCATCATGAATAAAAACACAGCTTGAAACACAATGCTGGCATGTCGCATGAAGCCAAATAAAAATAAGGCTGCCTGAAAGGTTTTCAGGCAGCCTTAAATCTGTACAAAACACACCTCATAGGTGCAGATTTCTTATCCGTATCTAACGTCCGTTTAAAAATGGATTCACAAAGGTTTTAGCCTTACATGATGCTCAATGGGTATTGAGGCACAACATAAAACGACTATATTTTAATTTCCATTAAAAATGGTTCAAGAAAAAACAAAATTAAAGAAAAAATCCACCATTTATTGCAAAAATATGATAAAGGTAATTTTATGCTGTTTGAAGTGTGCAAAATGTGGTAACTTGGAAATGTAAAAAAGGTTAAAGTTATCTTGACCTGATTTTTACATTTCATGAAGGTAAATTTTGACATTGTCATCACACCACATCGTAAGGAGTTGTTCATGCAAGATTTAATTAACACCATCAATGGTTGGGTATGGAGCCCTGCTTTGATTTACCTGTGTTTAGGCACGGGCTTGTTTTTCTCAATTTTAACTCGCTTCATGCAAGTACGCCATTTTGGTGAAATGTTGCGCTTGTTGTTTGCACCCAAAAGTTCACCTGAAGGCATCAGTTCATTTCAGGCTTTAGCGGTTGCTTTATCAGGTCGTGTCGGCATGGGCAACATCGCAGGCGTAGCAGCTGCCATTGGTTTTGGTGGTCCAGGTGCGGTGTTTTGGATGTGGGTAACAGCATTTTTAGGCTCATCTACCGCTTATGTAGAGTCCACGCTGGCACAAATTTACAAAGAAAAAGATGGCAATGAGTACCGCGGCGGTCCTGCTTACTATTTTGATAAATTTTTTGGCGGCGGCTTCGGTAAGTTTTACGGCATTTTGCTTGCCGTATCGTTGATTGTATCGTGCGGTTTGTTCTTACCAGGTGTGCAAGCCAATGGTGTAGCAAACGGCATCACCATGATTTTTGGCGAAGGACAAATGGTACAAACTTCTGCCTTCGGTGAAATCGGCATGAATAAATTGATTGCTGCTCTGTTCATCTTGGTGATTTTGGGCATGATTATTTTTGGTGGTATCCAACGCATCGCCAATTTCAGCCAAGTGGTTGTGCCATTCATGGCTTTGGGCTACATCATCATGTCCTTGGTCATCATTTTCATCCACATTGACCAGTTGCCTGCTATGGTTAGCTTAATTGTGGGCGACGCATTCAGCGCACAAGCAGGTTTTGGTGCGGCGATTGGTTGGGGTGTGAAACGCGGTGTATATTCCAATGAAGCAGGTCAAGGTACAGGTCCACATGCTGCAGCAGCCGCCGAAGTGGAACACCCAGCACAACAAGGTTTTGTACAAGCGTTTTCGGTTTATGTGGACACCTTGTTTGTTTGTTCTGCGACCGCATTCATGATTTTGATTACAGGGCAATACAATATTCAAGGCACATTGGAAGCAGGTAGCTTCATCGTGCAAAACTTGCCTGCCGAGACCAACATCAATGGTCCAGCATTCACACAGTTAGCGGTTGCCAGCGTATTTGGTGGTTTTGGTAAGGTGTTTGTGGGTTTGGCGATTTTCTTCTTTGCATTTACCACCATTTTGGCTTACTACTATATTGCCGAAACCAATGTGGCTTATCTGCGCCGTTACTTGAAAACAGGTACAGGCAGTTTGTTCTTCATCAAATTGATTGTCATGTCAGCGGTGGCTTATGGTGCAGTTGGGGCTTCGGGCTACATATGGGACATTGGCGACATTGGCGTCGGTTTAACCGCATGGTTGAATATTTTGGGTATTTTGGCAGTTTTCTTTATTGCAAAGCCCACTTTATTGGCTTTAAAAGACTATGAAACTCAGAAAAAAGCAGGTGTAAAAGATTTCGTATTTGACCCTGTTAAACTGGGAATCAAAGGCGCAACTTTCTGGGAAGAGCGTCTTAAAGAAAAACAGATTAAAAAATAAGTCCCTTTAATGAACAACAGGCTTAAACCCATAGTGGTTTAAGCCTATTTTATTGATTGAGGCTGCCTGAAAAGTTTCAGGCAGCCTCAATCCTTTGCGAAACCCATTATTTATGATTGTTTAAAATTAACACGAATAAGACGATTGCAAAATTTTCTGCCTTTAATGAAATTGGGTATTTTGAAAACTTATCCCGTTAATTGCTTGCTAATCCATTTCTTCAATGGCGGCAAATTGTTGCTGATTCGCAAAGTGGCATCACGCAACAAGCGTACAGGTGCAGCATCGGTGGTAAAGAACGTTACCATCGCATTCGTGCCATGATACAAAGGGCGCGTGTGTAGCTGGTGTTTGAAATTGTACATTTCCAGCAAATCTTTGTTGCCAATATCTTGCCCCTTATTGGCTGCCTGAATAATCAGTTTTGCCAAAATATCGGTACTTTCCAAGCCCAAATTGTAGCCATGTGCGGTTACAGGATGCATACCCACTGCCGCATCGCCAATTAATGCACTGCGTATACCACAGAATTTATCGGCATGCACGCCCACCAAAGGATAGCTATGTACCGTACCAGCCGCTTGCATTTTTCCCAAGCGACCACCCAACATTGTTTCACATTCTTGTGCCAATTCATCAGGCGACAAAGCCAATAATTCATGCGCTTTGGTGTTGGTAATGGTGATGACACAGTTAGTTAAATGTTCTTCCAACGGCAAAAGTGCAAGGGTACGACCGTAGAAAAAACATTCGCTGGCGGTGTGTTGATTGGAAATGTCATGCTGGGTGCGGAACACAATGACGGTGCGACCAAAATCGTGCATATCCGCCGCAATACCAAGCTGACGGCGTGTTTGAGAGAAACGGCTGTCGGCGGCGACCAAAAGTTTGGCAGTTAAGGTATCACCATTTTCCATCTCCACCCAAGCACGTTCAGCATTGGTTTGTACTTTTTTCACGCCCAAACCGCATTGGATTACCACATTGCGACATTGTTCAACTTCTTCATAAGCAGCGCGGCGAATATTGTGATTGGAAATCAAGTTGCCCAAACGGTCGGTTGCGCCACCACGCGCTTGACTGGGCTGCGGAAAGTGCAACGTGTAATCTGATGTGCCATTATAGACTTTGGCATCACGCAAGCGATAAATTTCATTTTCGGGAATGCGTTGCCACATACCCAAATTTTGCATGATTTCACGTGAATGGTGTGTGAGTGCGATTTCACGCCCGTCATAAGCGGGTTCTTGCAACGATTCCAGCGAGGCTTTTTCCAAAACGGTAACACGTAAAGTAGTGTCTTTAAATTGACGGGCAAACGCCAAACCTGCTGGACCGCCACCAACAATCAGAATATCGGTATCCATGGTATTACCTTTGTTTTTGAAAGCTTGAAAAATAGATGTATTGTACGACAAAGGCAGCTTGAAAAGGTATGCTTCAATCTGAAAAAGCCAATAAAGCACATTTAAGAACCCATATTCATAATCTTGAAGAAAGGCTTCCTATCAAAAAATCATGCGAATACTGGTTCTAGCTGAAACGTTTTCCAAACTCGGTTCGTAGGAACAAACTTCATACCTGAACCGTTTCGGCTTGTAGGAATTTTTATTTTATCAATCAATTGAAAAAGAAACGGATATCAAATCTGCCCCTACATTAGGTTGGAAGTGGGTTTTACAAAGGTTTCAGGCTGCCTGAAACCATATGAACCCATGTCCAATCTGTTTCAGGCAGCCTTGTATATTCCAGCCCCAAGTTAGGGGTAAATTGTAACAGTATCTTTGTCATCAAGACATCATCTCAAACACAAGGCTTAATCGCCCCTAACTAAAATCCATACCGATTTTAAAGTTAGGGGCTTTAATCATGTCATCAAATCTAGTTGTATGGCAGATTAAATTACGTCTTGTTTTAGACCGTTGTGAATTTTGTCTGCATGTTCTTGCTCGGTAAATGGACCAACACGCACCAAATAGGCTTTGCCATGTTTAACCATAATCGCGCGTTGTTCTGCTTGTATTTGCTTTAAATGTGCTGCGGTGGTTTCCAGAAAATTTTGTGCTTCATGTTTGTTGTCAAAGGTTTTCAGGCTCACATAAATGTTTTTGCCTGTGGTAATGTTGGCAACATCATCTTTATGTGCCAATGTGTTGGCAGGGGGATTTGTTCGTTCATCAGCGGTTAAGACATCAATGCGAACGTTGGCTGTCCCCTTACTTAAAAAGCCCAGTTTATTGGCTGCGGCTTTGGAAAGGTCTATAGCGCGGTTGCCGTGAAAAGGTCCACGGTCATTGATGCGAACAACGGCGGTTTTTCCGTTATCCAAATTGGTTACACGTACATAACTGGGAATAGGTAAAGTGGGGTGAGCCGCAGTCATCATATTCATGTCAAAACGCTCACCATTAGATGTTTTTTTGCCGTGAAAACCTGGTCCATACCATGAAGCACGACCTGTTTGACTGAAATCAGCAGTTACTTTTTTTGTGGGATAATAACGCTTACCTGCCACTTTGTAGCTTAAATTAGCGGTGGGGTGCAGCTGTTCTGCAATCGCTACGGCATTGGGAATGTATTTGCCGCTCACATCGGTTTGGTGGGCAATGGCAGGACTGGCTTTTGCAGGAGCGGCATCGGCGCGATTGAATACACTGGTCAGGGTCATCAAACCCATTATGCTGATGAAAAAAAGGTTTTTGGTTTGGGTCAAAACGTGTTCCAGTTCTTGAGTTGAAGAAGATAGGTTGCAGGTTTTAGGCTGCCTGAAAACCATATGACATTCAAACGCCACCTGCGTAGTCCAGTTGTCGCCATGCTTCAAAAACGGTTACGGCAACGGTGTTGGACAAATTCATGCTGCGGTTTTCAGGCAGCATGGGGAAACGGATTTTTTGTTCGGCAGGCAAAGTATCCAAAATTTCGGCAGGCAAACCGCGTGTTTCAGGTCCAAACAAAAACACATCGCCTGCTTGAAATGCCACTTGGTCGGGACGGGTTTGCCCTTTGGTGGTCAGCGCGAAAATGCGCCGTCCATTTAAAGCCGACAGACAATCGGCAAAATTTTCATGTACACGAACTTGAGAAAATTCATGATAATCCAAGCCAGCACGTTTCATTTTGCTGCTATCCAAAGGAAAGCCCAAAGGTTTAACCAAATGCAAATCACAACCTGTGTTGGCACACAGGCGAATGATGTTGCCCGTATTGGGCGGGATTTCAGGCTGGTAAAGGACAACGGTAAACATATTTATCACGCATCAATTTTGTATCACGCGGTTTTATAATGAAAATTCATTCTTTGTCTAAACCGATAAAGGGCGCAATATGCCGTTTTTGACAACAATCGTCAATCATTTTTGCATTAATTACGCGCCACTACCCAAACATAAATTGCCGCAGCCCCCGATTTTCGCAGCGTGCGTGCCAACTCGGATAAAGTTGCACCTGTGGTAACAACATCGTCAATTATCAATATTTTACGATTTTTCACATTTTCAGCTACCTGAAAAATGTGGCGTACATTTTGCTGTCGTTCTGCCTCGGCAAGGGTACTTTGTGGCGGTCTATGCTGCCTGAAAACGCTGTAGTGTGGTAAAAGTGGTAAATTGTAGTACCGTGTAATTTCCTGTGCCAGCTCATCACTTTGATTGAAACCCCGTTGCAAGCGACGTTCACGGCTCAATGGCATACCCAAAACCGCATCAATTTGGCTTTCAGGCAGCCATAAAGGGGGATTAAGCAACATGAGTTGACTGAATAAACGCCCATATTCCGCACGGCATATGTGTTTCCATTCGTGCAACAGCGCGGGTAAGGGGGTGGTGTAATTACATGATGCCCACAGCGCATCGTAAAAAGGTGGTTTTGTTTGACATTGACCACACAGGCTGCCTGAAATAATGGGACGCGCACATTTTGGACAAACCTGATTATCATGCAAAAACAAAGTTTGCACATCATTCAGGCAGCCTTCACAAATGGGTTGCGACTGCCAAGCATGGCATAATAAACACGATTTTCGTTGAACAAACAGGGAAAACATGATGAAACACCTTTGTCTGATACACGGCTGGGGCGTAAACAGCGCGATTTTTACAGGCTTTCAAACCGCATTTACTGCCGATTGGCAAGTAAGTACACCTGACTTAATTGGACACGGCGCATCGCCTAATGTAACAGAATTTGACATTGCCACCGCAGCCGATGCCATTGCACAAAGGCTGCCTGAAAAGGCATTTGTATTGGGTTGGTCGCTGGGCAGCTTGGTGGCTTTACATTTGGCACAACGCCACCCTGAAAAAGTACGCGCTTTGATTTTGATGTCGGGCATGGCGAAATTGCGTGCTGAAACCGATTATCCCGAAGGTGTGGACAACAAATTACTGAATAAAATGGTGGATTTTTTTCAATACGATTATGCCAAACACGTTCGCCAATTTTTGGCTTTGCAACTGATACACACACCCGAGCAACAGGGTGTGATGAACGCAGTGTTACCCGATTTGCTTAAACACGGTTCGCCACAGGCTTTGACTTTGGCACTTAATGCGCTGGAACACGCTGATGCTCGTGCCATGCTGCCTGAAATTGGACAGCCTGTGTTGATTGTGTGCGGCAATAAAGATGCCGTAACGCCCCCACGCATGAGTGAATATCTGGCACGGCATTTGCCCAATGCACGTTTGCAGTTGATTGACAAGGCAGCCCACGCGCCGTTTTTGAGCCACCCGCAAGAATGTGTGCATTGGATTGAAACGTTTGCTGCGGCAATTTAAATTTAATTGCGGTTTTCATACTGGGGTTTCAGGCTGCCTGAAAATTTTATTGTGTGGATTTGATTTGTACGCGCCCTGTTTTCATTGCAACCAACAGTTCTTTGGCTGCCGTGTCTTTGGGGTGGGCTTGAACATATTCATGCATAGTTTGAACAGCCTGCTCCCTTTTGTTTTGCGACAGCAATGCCATAGACAATTCCCGTTTGGCAGCAGGATATCCCTGTTTAATGGCATTTTGATACATGATAACGGCTTTTTGGGTTTGACCAGAAGATGCCAAAAAACTGCCGTATTCGCTCAACAATATGGCTTTCTCTTTACCCGACAACTGCATCATCAAAGTCTGATAATGGCGTTCTGTCCATGTTGCAGCTTGCGGGACATCCAAATTGTGTGCTATCCAATTAACACGCGCTGCACGATGCAGGAGCTGGAGATAAGCTTCATGCTTTGGGGTGATGATTTTTGTTTCAAACAGCGCATTAAAAATGCGCGCCAATTCTTTTGCTTCCTTAACGGCAAGCACTTTGTCGTTTGCATTGTCAAACTGGGTCGGGTAGCGTGCCGCATGTCTGCTTAAATCCTGATACACCTGCTCTGCCTGCGCAAAATCCACACGATTGGGTGTAATAATTTTTGATAAGTCATGTTGTGGATAGGGTTTCGCATAGGCAAAATTCAACGCACTGGTCAACAATACGGCTAAAATCCATTTTTTCATTATATTACTCTCCATTATTTTCAGGCTGCCTGAAAAGATTTTTTTGATATGATTGAGCTGCTTGTTTTTTCATATGCTTGCGTACTGCATAATAATAATCTTCACATTTGACCAATATGAATCCAGCCACACCCAGCGTAACAGGCATGATTAAAATCAGCCAGCCATTCACTTCAAAAGCCAAATAAATCGGCAGACCAAATGCCAAAATCAGCAACAACAGACCCATTATGGCAGGCAAGGCACACAAAAATTCAAACAACAAAACCAAGACACCAAATAAAATTTGTAATGCCAAAAAACCCAATAAGGCATACACAATAATCTGAACAAAAATTTCCATAATTTATGTATTTTATAATGTGTTTTCAGGCAGCATGAAATATTTTTTAAAAAAGAAACCGTTCAGCTTTAATGTATTTGGCTTACTTTTTTAAAAAGTAAGTCGCCGAAGGCAAAACCCATTTTTTATAAGGTAGTGAAAGGCTGCCTGAAACTTGATTTTACTGCCAATTTTTCTTTTTAGACGTATGCCCAATGCCCACATTAAAACTGTTGGTCGGGTCAAGTTTGCGGTAAAACGCCTTCAATTCGGGCTTGGCTGCGTACAAATGCCCCACATTGTGTTCGGCAGGATATTGTGCGCCACGCGCGTCCAGCAATGCCAACATTTCGTGTTCCAAAGCCAACCAATCGTTGCCCTTTTTCACAATGTAATCTTGGTGGAAAACGTGGCAGAAAAAATGCCCATAATACAATTTATGACTGATTTTATTGGCAATGTGTTCAGGCAGCGTTTCAAACCAATTTTCATCGTTGCGGCGCAAAGCAATGTCCAAAGCCAAAATTTCTTCCACTTCATCGGGGTGGACGGCTCGGTAACGCACCGCCGCGCTCGCCACCGCAAATCGGTGCAACATGGCAGCCTGCGCCTCATCGGGCGTACATTCAAAAAACGCCCCATTTTGGCTGCCTGAAAACAGCTTTTGCAAATATTCACGCGCCTCGTTCACACCATCGCCACCCATTTTGATGATGAGATGATGTTCAAATTGCTGGCGATAATCCAATAATTTTTGCGGCAAATGTTGCGGCAGATATTGCGACACAAATTGCAAAGCTCGGTCGGAAAAATGCGGTGGCAACACGGGCATTTGTTGCGCGAAACGGTCGGCTTTGGCTTTTAAGTCAAACATTTTGGGCAAATTTGCCGTGCCTGCGTGTTTGATGATGTAAAACATGTCTTTACCATATTGCAAAGCCATATCAAAAGCATCACGATGAATGTATTCGCCCAAAATCGGCAAACTCTTGAATTGACTCAACATATCGCGGCGAAGTTGCGTCAAAACTGCCGTGTCGTTGGTGCCAACGTAAAAAACCGCCGTGTTTTTTTCTGCCACAAAAGTGTCCAAACGCACGGCAAACACCGCCAATTTGCCCGCGCTGCCTGAAACTTCATGATGACGTGCAGGGTCGGCATTGAAACGCGCTGGCGTGTTCGCATTCACATCGCGCACATGGTGGCAATAGGCGTGGTCGTGTCCTTTGCCGCCTGCCTGAATGTCTTTGCGTTGATAGTGATGTCCTTGTAAATTCGTTAAAATTTCTTCTGGCGTGTCGCCCAAAGCGATGCCCAAATGATTGACCAATTCCAACTCGCCCTGCGCGTTGATTTGCGCGTACAACGCCATTTCCGTATAGGCGGGCCCACGCTGCACCAACGCACCGCCCGAATTGTTGCACACCCCACCAATCACAGACGCGCCAATGCAAGACGAACCAATGACCGAATGCGGCTCGCGCCCCAAAGGTTTGAGCAGCAATTCCAGTTCATTGAGCGTGGCACCTGCCAAGCAAACCACTTGTTCGTTGTTGTTAATCAGTTGAATCGATTTGATTTTCATGGTGTTGATGATGACCACATCGCGGTCGTAATCGTTGCCATGTGGCGTAGAGCCGCCTGTTAAACCCGTGTTGGCTGCCTGAAAAATCACAATCACATTTGCCGCCACACACGCTTGCAAGGCTTGCCATTGCTGCAACAGCGTGGCAGGTCGCACCACCGCCAAAGCCGCGCCTTTACCAAAACGGTAGCCTTCGCGGTAGGCTTGGGTGTGCTTGGGGTCGGTTAAAACATCGCGCTCGCCCACAATTTGGCGCAGTTGAATGAGAAGATCTTGGGCAGACATGGTTTTACCCCGTGATTGATAGAGATTAGTTATGGATTTGAACAATTTTAACGCAAAATAGGCTGCCTGAAAGCCATTTTGGTTGTTCAGGCAGCCCAAAATGGGATTTTATTTCAATACGGTACGCACCCAACGTGCAACCCAGTCTTTTTGTTTGTGCGCCGTGTTTTCAGGACGCGGTAAACGACCTTGTGGTACAGAGGCATGCACAATCGCAGCTGGGTGTTTTGTGTTTTTAACGGCAGGATACACCCACATTGATGTGAACACTGCTTCTTGCACTTCCTTGCCTTGCAAATATTGCACCAATTTGGCCGCCAATAGGGGTTCTTTGGCATGGTTCAAAACCGCTGCGCCTTCTACTTGGAATTGACTTCCGCCTTTTAAAAACAGATTGCCCATATTGGGCGTGGTTAATTTACCCTCGCTGTAAAATACTTCGGCAGCTGGGCTGCTGGCATAGCCAACCATCATCGGACGCGAACCACCATTGAGTGTAAATTCGGTGTAGTACGCGTCTGACCAACCTTTGGTGATTTTCACGCCGTTTTGGCGCATTTTTGCCCAAAATGCAAAGGCTTTGTCTTCACCCAAATACCCAATATTGGCGGTTAAAAATGCCAAGCCTGGAGTGGAAGTACCTGGATTGGGCATGACCAACAAATCTTTGTATTGTGGTTTGCTCAAATCGTCCAAAGTTTTGGGCAAGGGCAGTTTTTTGTCGGCAAACCATTTTTTGTCGTAATTGAGCGTAACAAAGCCAAAATCCACCGCCAAAGCATGTGGCAAAGTGGCAAGAACCGCTTGGCTTTTAGGTTGTTTGGCTGCCAAAATACCCATTTCATGGGCTTTGTGTACGGTATTGTTGTCCAAACCAAACACCGCATCAGCAAGTGGCGATTGACCGCGCGTTAAAATCAAGCGGTTGAGCATTTCATTGCCATCGCCCATTTTGATAATGGCAATTTTGGCATCATGTTCGGCTTCAAATTTTGCCAAAACGGTTTTAGGTAAATCAAAAGAATCGTGTACCGCCAAACGCACTTCGGTGGCTGCCTGAACAGACCAAGGC
Organism: Alysiella sp.; assembly: GCF_030525755.1. Lineage (GTDB taxonomy): Bacteria > Pseudomonadota > Gammaproteobacteria > Burkholderiales > Neisseriaceae > Simonsiella. The sequence continues at coordinate 4,393 of NZ_JAUNEC010000024.1, read as the reverse complement.
AAACACAAAGTAAGCAAAGTGGCACACAAACGAAATAAAGGTTTTTTCATGTTTCAATCTCCATCAATCTCATTTTCATCATCATGATGCTGCCTGAAAACAAAAAAAACCGATTGTCAAATGGGCAATCGGTCGTGTTATGGGCATCGGTTTCCTCAACAGCATTATCTGTATCAGGTTCACGGGTATCATCTCAGCCGCCATTGTATTTATCAGCAGCACCCCGACCAAGCACCTATTCTTACATATTTTAACAATATCCGCAAGCAGAGCAGTTTCAGGCAGCCTATAAAGCCATTACAATAGGGTTTTTATTTTGCCTAGAAAGTCAAGTTACCATGAACAAAGTGCTTTTGGCTTTTGCCACCGTTTTATTGCTCAATGCCTGCGCTTGGGAGTTTGGGACCAATGAACAAGGTCGCACGCAAATTCGTCAAAAATACCCAATGGGTACGGGCATTTACCATACTGAAGGTGCGGCTTCACAAAATACACTGTATCACAACGGTCGCCCACAGCAACACGCCATTGTGCCGCAGAAAGATGAATAAACCTTTTCAGGCAGCCTGAAATACACATTAGAGTGGATTTACACCCACATTAAGGGAAAATCAATATGTCTGATTTACACATCATCATTTTGGCGGCGGGCAAAGGCACGCGCATGTATTCCAAAATGCCCAAAGTTTTGCACCAAATTGGCGGCAAACCCATGCTCGCACACGTTATGGACACGGCTTTGCAACTCAATCCCCAATCGCTGCATGTGGTGATTGGGCATGGCAAAGAGCAGGTGTTGGCGCAGTTGGCGCACACTTATCCACAAGCCAATTGGGTGGAACAAACCGAACAACTCGGTACAGGACACGCGGTCAAATCCGCCCTGCCCCACATGCCCAACACGGGCAAAACGCTGGTGTTGTATGGCGATGTGCCTTTGATTGACGCGCCCACTTTACAACAATTACTCAACGCGGCTGGCGATGAAGTCGGCTTGCTGACCGATGTGCTGCCTGAACCCACAGGTTACGGTCGCATTATCCGCAACGCGCAAAATCAGGTCATCGCCATTGTGGAAGAAAAAGATGCCAATGTCGAACAAAAAGCCATTGCCGAAATCAACACAGGCATTTTTGTTTTGCCCAACACGCAACTTTCAGGCTGGCTCAACGCGCTCAACGCCAACAACGCGCAAGGCGAATATTATTTAACCGATGTGATTGCCCTTGCCAATGCCGACCACATTGCCGTACACCCCGTGCAAGTGGCACATCATTACTTGGCAATGGGCGTGAACAACAAATTGCAACTTTCCGAATTGAACCAAATTCATCGCCAACATCAAGCGGCAAATTTGATGGCAGCAGGCGTAACGCTGATTCAAGCGTCCACATTTGAAATGCGCGGCAGCCTGAAACACGGACAAGATGTCATCATTGACGCCAACTGCGTGTTGGTGGGCGAAAACGAGTTTGGCGATGACGTGCAAATTGGCGCACATTGTTTCATCAAAAACGCCAAAATTGGCGCAGGCACGGTGGTTGAACCATTCAGCCATTTGGAAGATTGCGTGATTGGCGAAAACGCCAAAATCGGTCCTTACGCCCGTTTGCGCCCCAAAGCCGTGTTGGCAGACGAAGTGCATATTGGCAATTTTGTGGAAATCAAAAACAGCACCATCGGACACGGCAGCAAAGCCAACCATTTGAGCTACATTGGCGATGCAACCGTGGGCAAAAAAACCAATATCGGCGCAGGCACAATCACTTGCAACTATGATGGCGTAAACAAATACCGCACCGAAATTGGCGATGAAGTACGCATTGGTTCAGACACCATGTTGGTCGCCCCCGTGAAAATTGGCGACAAAGCCACCACAGGCGCAGGCAGCGTGATTACCAAAGATTGCGAATCAGGCAAATTGGTGGTGGCACGCGCCAAACAAGTTACCATTGAAGGTTGGGTAAGACCTGAAAAAACAGCCAAGAAATAGTTTCAGGCAGCCTTATGATGCTGTATTGATAAGGCAACCTGAAATCCAATTTATTGATTTCATTAAATCTTGATTTTTTTGGAAGGTACCATTATGACCATTCGCAAAGCCGTTTTTCCCGTAGCAGGATTAGGGACGCGTTTTCTGCCTGCCACCAAAGCCAGTGCCAAAGAAATGTTGCCCATTGTGGACAAACCACTGATTCAATACGCTGCCGAAGAAGCCGTAGCAGCAGGTTGCACCGAGTTGATTTTCATCACAGGGCGCAACAAACGCAGCATCGAAGACCATTTTGACAAAGCCTATGAATTGGAAACTGAATTAGCGGTCAAACACAAACACGAAATGTTGGCTTGCGTGCAAAACATTTTACCCAACCATGTAAGCTGTGTATTTATCAGACAACCCGAAGCATCGGGTTTGGGGCATGCCGTGTTGTGCGCCCGTCCTGCGATTGGCAATGAACCGTTTGCCGTGATTCTGGCTGATGATTTGATTGATGCGCCACAAGGTGCGTTAAAACAAATGGTTGATGTGTATCAACAAAGCGGCAACAGCATATTGGGGGTGCAAACCGTTGCACCCGAACAAACCGCTTCGTATGGCATTGTACAAGTAGAGCAACTCAAAAACTGGCAGCGCATCACACACATTGTGGAAAAACCCAAACCCGAAGAAGCACCGTCCAATTTAGCTGTGGTAGGGCGTTACATCTTAACACCACGCATTTTCAATTTACTTTCCGATTTACCGCGTGGCGCAGGTGGTGAAGTGCAACTCACAGACGGCATTGCTCGCTTGCTTGACCACGAATTTGTTTTGGCACACGCTTTTGAAGGCACACGCTACGACTGCGGTAGTAAATTGGGTTATCTGGAAGCCACCATTGCTTATGGTTTAAAACACCCCGAGTTAAAAGATGAATTTAGGGCAATTTTGCAAAAATTTCTGTGATAAGCCCGTATGAGTTTATCCACACACTTCACGTTATGCCTTGATTTTCGGCATATTTAAAATGGTTTCAGGTAGCCTAAATGTGCCACACATCAAGTTGCCTAAAAACCCCTTTCGTTTAAATCAAAAATATGACCCTACCCAAACGCACTTTATCAGTCGCCCCCATGCTGGATTGGACTGACCGCCATTATCGCCACATGGCACGACAAATCACGCGCCACACTTGGCTTTATACTGAAATGATTAACGCGGGCGCGATTGTGCATGGCGACCCGCAGCGTTTTCTTGCCAAAAACGATTGTGAAAATCCAGTTGCCTTGCAACTGGGCGGCAGCGACCCTGAACTTTTGGCGAAAGCCGCGAAAATCGCCACGCAATTTGATTACGATGAAATCAATTTGAATTGCGGTTGCCCCAGTCCGCGTGTGCAAAAGGGGGCGTTTGGGGCGTGTTTGATGAATGAAGTGGATTTGGTTTCAGGCTGCCTGAATGCGATGCAGGACGCTGCGCCCGATTGTGAAATCACAGTCAAACACAGAATTGGCATTGATAAACAGACAGATTATCAAGTGGTTGCGGATTTTGTTGGCACTTTGCGCGAGAAAACGGCTTGTCGCACTTTCATTGTTCACGCACGAAATGCGTGGCTGGACGGTTTGTCGCCAAAAGAAAATCGTGAAATCCCTCCGCTTAAATACGATTATGTGTACCGATTGAAACGTGAATTTGCTGATTTGAACATCATCATCAATGGCGGCATCAAAACCAATGTGGAAATTACTGAACATTTACAACATGTTGATGGCGTGATGCTTGGGCGTGAAGCGTATCACAATCCCCTAATTATGCGCGATTGGGACAAGTTATTTTATGGCGACACGCTGCCTGAAATCTCGCACGATGAATTGATTGCGCGATTACACAATTATGCACACCAACAAATTCAACAAAATCAAGGCACAATCTTGCGTCATATGGCACGGCATTATTTGGGTTTGCTACACGGCATGAATGGGGCGCGAATTTGGCGGCGCAACTTGTCGGACGCAGAATTGCTCAAGACCAACAATGCCGATTTGATTTTGCAAACTTGGCAGCAGGTGCAAAAAGAATTTCAGGCTGCCTGAAAACGGTGGAAGCAAGCACCTACCCTACACAAGTCATTTATTTTCATGGAATTTCCAATATTTATCCTGAACTCGCGTTATTCCACCGTAACCGATTTAGCAAGATTTCTAGGTTTATCGACATCTGTCCCACGAGCCAGCGCGGTATGGTATGCCAGAAGTTGCACGGGAATCGTATGCACAATCGGCGATAAAGTGCCAACATGACGTGGCGTGCGAATCACGTGAATGGTGTCGCTGTTGCTGGTGTAATCGCTGTCCAAATCGGTGAACACAAACAATTCGCCACCGCGTGCCGACACTTCCTGCATGTTCG
>NZ_JAUNEC010000023.1 GCF_030525755.1 Alysiella sp. | reverse complement strand
TAAACGTATCACAATTGCGCTCGGTAGCAGGCGCATTGGGTGCAGGCATTACCAATATCAACAACCAAATCAACCAGCTGGGCAATCGCATCAATGATGTGTCTGACCGTGCTGATGCAGGTACAGCCGCGGCTATGGCAACAGCAGGTCTGCCACAAGCTTATTTACCTGGTAAGAGTATGGTTGCGGTTGCAGGCAGCACTTATCGCGGTAAACAAGGTTATGCTGTTGGTTTCTCTGCGATTACTGATGGTGGTAACTGGATTATCAAGGGTTCGGTAAACGGCAATACTCGTGGTCAATTCGGTGCAACTGTTGGTGCGGGTTATCAATGGTAAAATAGCCTGCTGGTGCAGAGGCTGCCTGAAAGACGAGATTGATATTGTGTTTAAACACTTTTCAGGCAGCCTATGAAGTTTTAAATTGCTTGGTTTATTTTGTTTAATCAGAAAGTATGAATATGTTATCTATGAAACACGTTTTATTAACCGCTTTTGCTGCCACATTTTTGGCAGCATGTGGTAGCGCAGGTACACACGTTAAAGCCGATGGTACGGCCGATGAGTTACGTTGGCCTAACCCCGTGAGCACCACATTCAATAAAGATCGTGGTACGTTCCCGAATTTGGAAAACCTGTCTAAAATCCGTTCTGGTATGAGCAAAGACCAGCTTTATGACTTAATCGGTCGCCCACAATTTGATGAGGGTTTCCGTGTGCGTGAATGGGATTATTTGTTCCATTTTGATACACCTAATCAGGGCACAAAAGGTATAACCACTTGTCAATATAAGGTTTTGTTTGACAGTCAAAAATATGCCCGTAGCTTCCATTGGCGTGCAGTAGACCCTGTGGGCGCAGTTTGCCCACCACCTAAACCGAAAGCGGAACAGGCACCGCCACAAGTGATTATCCGTGAAGTGATTCAATCGCCTGCGCGCATTCGCCAATAATCCGATGAAAACAATGGGATTGAAAGCCTTATTTGCCTGTGCGGTCGCGCTTGTGTTTGCGCTGCCTGCGCAGGCAGATGATTTTGTGGCGGCATTTATGCAGAGTAAAAAGGTGGTGGTGGATACGCAAAAAGCAGAGTTGTGTTTTGCGGATACAGGGGATTGTCATGCGGTGTTGATTGGTAAAACCACGCCCAAAGGCACGTTTCCTTTAACCATTTATGCCACAGAAAAAGCGGGTTACGGGGGAGATGTGATTGGTTTTAAACAAGAAGGCGATTTTTTGTTTGCTTTGCATCGGGTTTGGACTCTGAAACCTGCTGAACGGCGCATGGAACGCTTGCATTCAGGCAGCATTGCTGAACGGATTATGACCAATGGGTGCATTAATGTGAGCGATGATGTGTATCGTCGTTTGCGTGAGTATTTTGTTTTGGAAGTGGTTTAGGCTGCCTGAAAGCTGTGAGAGGCATGAGTTGAGTATCGTGAGGCGAATGGCATATTCGCCTTTTTGTTTTGAAGTTGTGTTGTTCAGGCAGCTTGTGTCAAAAGGGCAACATTTTTAATATTTTGTTGCCAAAAGACAAAATCCAGTAGGTAAACAAGGCATAACTTTCTTCTACAAAAAAACGATGACGGGCATAGGGCGTGGCAAAGGTAAAGCGGCTGGTTGGTGTGGGAGAGAGTTGGGTGTTAATGCCCAAGTCGTGTGCCATTGCGCGGGCGCGTGCCATGTGGAAAGGGTCGCTGACCAAAATTGCGTGTTGTAAATGGTGTTTTCGCATGATTTGTCGGGCATTGACCAGATTTTGATAAGTGTCTTTGGAAGTGGTTTCCCAATAAATGTCATCGGCAGATACGCCCTGTTTGATGGCGTAACGCCGTGCCACTTCGGCTTCGGTGGTGTAACCCGCTTTGGGTGTGCCGCCTGTGAAAATGATTTTGTCCACTTGTCTGCTTTGATACAAAGTCAGTGCGTGATTGATGCGTTCACGAAAAACAGGGGAGGGCTTGTTGCCCCAAGCTGCCGCGCCCAAAACAATGACCACATCGGCTTGTTTGATGTGCTTGGGCGTTTGGGAGTAATGGACAACTTGTGCGGCACACCATAAGAAAAAACAGACGATGAGCAGCAAGCTGGACATCATGCCGAATAAGAGTGGGCGCAACAGGTGGCGAAAGCGGTTCATGATTTCATGGCTTTTAAGTTGGCTTGGTACAGTTCTTGGATTTGTGATAAAGGTCGCCCAATGGCTGCCTGAAAACCGCAAACAGCAATTGGACGTTGCAAAAGATGAGGGTGGGCAGCCAAAGCAGCAAATAAGGCATCGTGGTTGGCTTGGTCAAGTTGTAAACGCCGATAATCGGTTTCATCAACACGCATCATGTCGCGTGGATTGTCTGTTATGCCCAATAGGCTTGCAAGCTGACGCAGTTCGGCTTCATTAAGTGCTTGTGTTAAATAATCAATGATTTGCACTTCTGCGCCCATTTCTTGCAAATAAGCCAATGCGGCGCGAGATTTGCTGCATTGGTTGTTGTGATACAGCGTAATTTTCATGGTTTAAGCTCATTTTAGAATGGGCTTATTGTAGCGCAACGTTTTGTGTTTGCGAAGTTTCAGGCTGCCTGAAAAAGATGCACGATACCATAAATTGCGTTATAATGTGTCTCGCACTGGAAACGGTGTACTGGGAGTTTGTATCGGTAGCGCATTGTTTACTGGGCAAACTTGTCTGCCGCAAGGCATAATTTTTAAGAAAGTATTTAAAATGGCTTTAAGCGTAGAACAAAAAGCGCAAATCGTAAAAGATTTCCAACGTAAAGAAGGCGATACAGGTTCTTCAGAAGTGCAAATTGCATTGCTGACTTTCCGCATCAATGATTTAACTCCTCATTTTAAAGCAAACCCCAAAGACAAACACAGTCGCCGTGGTTTGTTGAAAATGGTAAGTGCACGCCGCCGCTTGTTGGCTTACTTGCGCCGTACTGATGCCGATACTTATCGCAATGTGATTACCCGTTTGGGCTTGCGTAAATAATCCGATTGTGCCTTAATCAAGGCTGCCTGAAACACGATAATGCTGTTTCAGGCAGCTTTTTTGTGTGGTATTTGTGGTACATCAAGTTTCATACAAATTGAGATTGAATATCAAAATATTCTATCATAAAATCTTGACACGTTTTAAACCGTGTTTTAAGAAGTAAAAAATGAAAAAATCTTTGTTATTTATTGCTTTATCTGCTATTTCGTATGTTGCATGGTCGCATGATGTGTGGGTCAATGCACCGAGCAAGCTGCCTGAAAAATGGTTTTGAAAGCTGATTTGGCGTATGGGCATCATTATCCGCAAGCCGAAAGTATTGCCCCTGACCGTTTGGCAATTTTCAAACCTTTGGCTTTTATTGATGAACAAAATCGCACACATGAGATGAAATTGGTGGGTGATAATTATCAATATGTCAGTAAGCAACCTTTAGATTCAGGTGTTTATCGTGTAATAGCTGCTTATTAGCCGACTTTTTGGGTGGAGAGTGCACAAGGTAAATGGCGGCAGGGTGATTTGACCCAACGGCGATGCATCAACACCGCGATATCAATGATTATGCTGCCAAAACCGATAAAAATGGCAACACCAACTTTCTTCCTTTGATTGACGGTATATGGAAAGTGAAAGTGGTACACAAAACGCCGTTTGAAGATAAAAAAGTGTGTCAGCATCATGCTTTGTATGCCACTTTGATTGTGCCTGTGGGAAACATGATGCCACACAATGCGCAAGCTGTGCATCATCATGTGCATTGATGAATGATTAGATTTGTGATTGTATGTTGTCATAAACCAAATCGGTTGGGGGTAATGACCGTGAAGTGGTCATTACCCCTAAATGGTCTGGTTTTTTGTATTGATTTTGGCTGCCTGAAAGTAATGAACCATGAATGACCCTTTTATCCATTTAGAAGATTTAAACGCCAATACTTTGGCATTTGCCCACTCGGCACACTTGGAAACCGAAGCGGCATTTGCCACAACATCTGAATACCGCGCTTTGAAAGCCGATATTTTGTCCACTTTGCAAGATGAGCGGCAAATTCCATTTTGTCAGGAACACCGCGCCCGCATGTATCATTTTTATCAATCGGCGGATTTCCCAAAAGGCGTGTATCGCGTTTGTTCGGCGGCTTCTTATCGCAGCGGGCTGCCTGAATGGGATATTTTGTTTTCGGTAGCGGATTTTGATGCATTATTGGGCGATGACGTGTTTTTACAAGGTGTATCGCACTATGTTGAACAGTCTGAAAAAGCGTTGTTGACTTTAAGTCCAGCAGGTTCAGATGCGGCTTATACTTTGGAATTTGATTTGCGAATGAAACAAGTGGTGCCGGGCGGTTTTCATTTTCCTTTGGGCAAAAACCACATTGCTTGGCGCGATGAAAACAGCGTTTGGGTTTGCCCAGCTTGGGACGAACGACAATTAACGACTTCGGGTTATCCGAGTCAAGTTTGGTTATTACAGCGCGGTCAAAGTTTTGAAAATGCACAAGCGGTGTATGAAATGGACGGCGATGGCGTGATGGTACATGCTTGGCGTTATTTGGACGGTCAAGGCGCACCGATTGATTTAATTGAAGAGGCAGACGGTTTTTTCAGCAAAACTTATTGGCAGGTGTCGTCTGATGCTTCATCTGTGCTGCCTTTGGCTCTGCCTGATGACTGTGAAATGGTGGGTTATTTGGCGGGACAACTTTTGCTGCATTTGAAAAGTGACTGGCAACGTGCCAATCGCCGCTACCTTTCAGGCAGCCTGATTGCGGTCAAATTGAATAAAGGACAGCTTGGCGAAGCGTTTGAATTGTTTGTTCCCAATGAAAACCAGGCTTTGGAAAGTGTGGAAACCACGCGAAGATTTGTGTTGGCATCTTTGCTGGACAAGGTTTCAGGCTGCCTGAAAGCGTGGAAATGGGAAAATGGGGTGTGGGTGGAACAGATTGTACCGTCATTATTGGGAGGCGCGATTGAAATAAGCGACCAGCCTTGGGGTGGTGATACGGTGTATTTGGCGGTAAGTGGATTTGTTACGCCATTGACTTTGTTTGCTTTGGATTTAAATGTGATGGAATTGACAGTATTGCGCCGTCAACCCAAATTGTTTGATGAACAGGATATTGAAATCACACAGCATTTTGCGGTGTCTGCCGATGGTACACGCATACCGTATTATCATATTGGCAAAAACCGTTCGCCTGATACGCCTACTTTGGTTTATGTTTATGGTGGCTTTAATGTCGCCGAATTGCCACATTATTTGGGCAATATTGGGCGACATTGGTTGGCAAAAGGCGGTGCATTCGTGTTGGCAAATGTGCGCGGTGGCGGTGAATTTGTGGGTTGGCACACGGCGGCACAACGCGAAAATAAACACAAAAGCACCGATGATTTACTGGCGGTATTGCATCATCTTTACGATTCAGGCAGCACATCGCCACAACGTACTGCCATTCAGGGTGGCAGCAACGGCGGTTTGGTAACAGCATCGGCATACGTTCGTGCGCCACAGGATTTTGGGGCTTTGGTGTGTGAAGTGCCACTAACTGATATGTTGCGTTATCCTTTATTGTATGCAGGCGCAAGTTGGGTGGAAGAATATGGCGACCCTGATGACCCACAAATGCACGATTATCTGGCTGCATATTCGCCCTATCATCAGTTAAATACAGAAACTGCTTATCCTCCTGCTTTGCTGACCACCAGTTTGAGTGATGACCGCGTCCACCCAGCGCACGCATTCAAATTTTATGCCCAATTGCGTCAAAATCCACACACATCATCTTGGCTTTATGCGCCTACACAAGGTGGACACACGGGCAATGGCACACAGGAAGACACGGCTGCAACATTGGCGTGTGTGTTGTCGTTTTTGATGAAGACGGTGGCTGCCTGAAAATGGGTATGGGGTTTTCAGGCAGCCTTTCTGCACGCAAACCTGTTTTCTCTGTGAGTTGTAGATACTATAGTTTCGTTTCAAATACAAATCATACAGCGTTGCCAACGCCCTTATATAGTGTTCGTACACGGTGGTCGTCTATTTTAATTTGAAACGACCATTATCTTTCCAGTCAGACCCAAATTGTAAAAAAAAAAAACACACAGTTTGGGCTTGATTGAAAAGATAATATCCACATTTGCCCCTTTTTCTATTGGGTGCTTTCAATTTTTATTCTGAATACACGTTATTTTAAGGGTTAATGACAAGGCATTCTTGATTGTTTTTGTCTCAATTGCCATTGGCCCCTAAATAACGAATCTTTTTATCCCCAAAAATCATTGTAAAAAGGGAAGACATGAAATTTGCGTTTGTTTTGTCATAAATCTGACCAAGGTTTCAGATGATGTGTTTTTCTTATTGCAAATGAGTTCACGAAAATTTCAGGCTGCCTGAAACCTTTCGGGATTTTCAGGCAGCCTTTTAAATCTCATTCAAAAATCACAGCAAACTTTGCACTGCGTCTTTTTCGCCTTGTAATTCCGCCAAAGTTTTGTTAATGCACTCTTGGCTGAATGCGTCAATTTCCAAACCTTGAACAATTTTGTACTCGCCATTTTCACAAGTTACAGGGAAACCGAACATCACTTCTTCAGGAATGCCGTAAGAACCATCAGATGGCACACCCATGGTTACCCATTTACCGTTTGTGCCCAAAACCCAATCGCGAATGTGGTCAATTGCCGCATTTGCTGCAGAAGCAGCAGAAGACAAACCGCGTGCTTCAATAATCGCTGCACCACGTTTGCCAACCGTTGGCAAGAACACATTGGCATTCCATTCTTGGTCGTTAATCATCTCTTTTACGCTTTCGCCATTGATGGTGGCAAAACGGTAGTCGGCATACATGGTTGGACTGTGGTTGCCCCAAACGCACAATTTTTCAATGTCGCGTACCGCTTTGCCTGTTTTTTCTGCAATTTGGCTGGCAGCACGGTTGTGGTCAAGGCGCAACATGGCGGTAAAGTTTTTCGCAGGCAAATCAGGGGCGGATTTCATGGCAATGTAAGCATTGGTGTTGGCTGGATTGCCGACTACCAAAACTTTTACATCGCGGCTGGCAACTTTGTTCAAAGCCGCGCCTTGTACGGTAAAGATTTGTGCATTGGCTTGCAACAAATCGGCGCGTTCCATGCCTGGACCACGAGGACGTGCACCTACCAAAATGGCGATGTCGGCATCTTTGAATGCAACTTCGGGGTCGTCAGAAGCAATCATGTCGGCCAATAAAGGGAAGGCGCAATCTTGCAATTCCATCATTACGCCTTTAACGGCATTTTGTGCTTGTGGCAAGTCCAAAAGTTGCAAAATCACGGGTTGGTCTTTGCCCAACATTTCGCCAGATGCGATGCGGAATAATAAAGCATAACCAATTTGACCTGCTGCGCCTGTTACGGCAACGCGAACGGGGGATTTCATTGATGATTCTCCAAAAGTACATTGTTCTTAAAAGGTTTTGTTGCCACAGGCATTTGCCCGCAGAAAACCTGCTTATGATACCAAATCACACGCTCTTTGCAAGCACCTGAAACGGTATAGGCATGATTTTGATATGGAAAACATCTGTTGATTGGGGCAGTAAAACTTTTTTCAGGCAGCCTGTGTCTGTTCAAAAACCACATCAATCGGTACAATTTGCTTTTATTTTGAGAGAACACAATTATGACCGTTAAAACCCGTTTCGCGCCCAGCCCAACTGGCTATTTACATATCGGCGGTGTGCGTACTGCCTTGTATTCATGGGCATTTGCCAAACATCACGGTGGCGAATTTTTATTGCGTATTGAAGACACAGATTTGGAACGCTCCACGCAAGAATCCGTAGAAATCATTTTGCAAGGCATGGATTGGGTCGGCTTGTCGCCCGACAATGCAGACAACATCGTTTACCAATCCCAAAATTTTGACCGCTACAAAGCCTTGATTAAACAACTGGTTGAACAAGGGCACGCCTACCCCTGCTATTGTTCCAAAGAAGAACTCGCCGAAATGCGCGAACGCGCAGAACGTGAAGGTACCGCCACCTACGACAGACGTTGGCGACCCGAAAATGGCAAAACACTGCCTGAAATTCCTGCTGACGTTGAACCCGTGATTCGTTTCAAAAACCCAATTGATGGCGTAACCACTTGGCAAGATGGTGTAAAAGGCGAAATCAGTATTCCCAATGTCGCGTTGGATGATTTGATTATCGCGCGTGCAGACGGCTCGCCAACCTACAATTTCTGCGTGGTAGTGGACGACATGGACATGGGTATTACGCACGTTATTCGTGGCGATGACCATGTGAACAATACACCGAAACAAATCAATATTTTCAAGGCTTTGGGTGTTAATCCGCCCGTTTATGCGCATTTGCCAATGATTTTGAACGAACAGGGCAAAAAAATCTCCAAACGCAGTGGCGACACGGTGGCGATTACCGAATACGATGATATGGGGATTTTACCCGAAGCCATGTTGAATTATTTGGCGCGGCTGGGTTGGGCGCATGGTGATGATGAATTTTTTACGATGAATCAATTTATTGAGTGGTTTGATTTAAAAGATGTATCTGCCAGCCCCAGCCGCATGGACGGCAAAAAATTGTTGTGGATTAACGCTGAACACATCAAAGTGGCAGATAATGCGCGTTTGGTAGAATTGACCGAAAAGCGTTTGAAAAACAAGGGAATTGAAGTTTCAGTTAGTCCAAATTTGGCAGACGTGATTGCGTTGGTTAAAGACCGCGCCCAAGATTTGAACGCTTTGGCGAATGAATGCGCATATTTCTACCAAAAAGCCACGCCCGATGAAGCTGATGTGGCGAAGCATTGGAACGATGAGGTGGCAGCGCGTATGTTGCGTTTTGCGGAAAAATTGGCTCAAGTTGATGATTGGAAGACGGAAAATATTCACGCGCTGTTCAAGCCATTTTGCGATGAAGAAGGCATCAAGATGGGGCAACTGGGTATGCCTTTGCGTTTGGCGGTGTGTGGCACTGTAAAAACACCCAGCGTGGACGTGGTGTTGATGTTGATGGGTAAGGAAGAAGTGTTGCGCCGTATGCATGCTTGATTTTTAGATATTTTCAGGCAGCATCAATAATTTCAAGGCTGCCTGAAATGTGTTTATATGGTTGGTGTGTTGAGTAAATCTCGTACCAGAAGATGTTTTTTCATAAGTTTGGTCGTTTGAAATTAAAATAACATGAATTTGGGGTAATAATATTGAAAATGCCATAAAAATAAATGATTTGTGTAGGGGTACTCCCTTTCAGGTAGCTTGAAATCCTAATTGGAAACGACCATGAGTATGTTTTGTATCATTTATTAAAAAAATCCCAAACATTTTTGTTTGGGATTTTTTCAAATTGGTGGTCAGAGGCAGGATCGAACTGCCGACACACGGATTTTCAATCCGTTGCTCTACCGACTGAGCTATCCGACCAAGAACATCAATTAAAACATAAATTCAGTTTTTTGTCAAAATGAACCGAAATCCATAATTCATTTCGTGAACATTCGGTTCATTTTTGTGCTGGGTGTTATTTGGTAATGTCCAAAATGCTGCGTGCGGCACGGCGGGCATCCAATAAAATTAAGCCCAATTTGGCACTTTCTTTTGCTGTTAAGCATAAAACATGGGTTGCGCCTGCTTGAATCAGCAATGTATAACCTAATTTGCCTTTTACAATAACTTGTTCCAATTCACCACAGGTTAATTCATTGGTGGTGCGATTACCGAGAGCCAAGAGTGCTGCTGACATAGCACCAACACGGTCGGCATCAATATTGGCAGGTAGAAGATGGGCAATTGGTAATCCGTCAGTAGAAATGACAGCAGAAGCAGTAATGTCTACTGATGAGCTATTTAAGTCGCTTAATACGGAAGTTAAGAGTTGTTCATTCATGTTGTCGTTACCTAAATAATAATTGAAATTTTAGAAAGAGCCATTAAAACCTGCTGCCATATCAGCAGTTTGATATAAGGCACGTACTAAAGAAACAAAGGCTTCTTTATGAAGTTGTGGCAGACCACCTGTTACCAAAATGTATTTGCTCTCGTGAATGTAAATTGGGAAAAAGGTTAATTCACTTTGACCAGTAGGGTCGCATAATCCCCAAGCATTTTGGTAGATATTCAGATTGTTTTTAATTAATAAGGCATGGCGTTCTGATAAACGAATTGCTTCGCTTGCTAAAATTGCCACTTCTTCGGCTGCTTCATGATGAAAACCTGAATTGGCAAAATAGAAGCCATCTTGGTCAATCAATAGGGCTTTTTGGCTGTCTGACATATGGGGTAACAGATTGGATAAGGTATCATCTGTTAATTCAGGCAGCACGGCAGGCTTGTCGCTACCGTATAAAAATTCTAAACGTTGCAAACGGTATAGTAAATTTAAAGCACCATTGACATCATCAGTATCCGCCCATTGTAATAATGTTTCCTGTGAAATGGGTAAGCTTTCTTTGGCTTCCAAAATATTGGACAGTAATGTGCGACTGGCAGAATTGCTTTTGTTTGCTACTGCATAAAATGCACCTGCTGGGGTAATGTGGGGATACAGGTTTGTTTGTAGAGTGAGTGTTGATTCCATACTTATGCCTCTAAACCAGGGTCAATTTGAAACAACATGGCTGTTACCAATTGTTTAACATCGTCTTCATTGCGTGCATCAACTTCAAATACTGGGACATTTAAACCGTGTTGTGCCAAGTATTTTTGATATACATCAATGCCTGGTACAGCACGGATATCCATTTTGGTAACACCTACAACCAATGGGGCGGTTTTGAGAAGGTCGGCAAATGAGTCTAAGAAGAATTTCAAATCTTTTAATGGGTTGCCGCGTGTGTTATCTAATAATAGGATTAAACCCATGCTGCCTTGACTGAGAATTTCCCACATAAAGTCAAAGCGTTCTTGACCTGGTGTACCATATAAATGGATTTTGGTGTTTTCATCCAGTTGAATTAAACCATAATCCATTGCCACAGTCGTATAACCTTTACGAACTGATGTCATGTCTGATGCGCTTGCATCGGTTTGTACAGGTGGTTCATCTGATAATGCCGCAATCGCAGTTGTTTTACCAACCCCAACGGGTCCTGTAAAAATGATTTTATTTTCTATCATCATGGTAATATTCCATTCTGTTATTTATTCAATAATTTTTTCATTAAACGGCTGAGTAAACCACCTGATTGCTGTTGAGCAACAGGTTTTTCTGCCGTTTGCACTTGGGGTCTAGGTGTAGCAACTGTTGCAGATTGAGATACATGGGATTGTGGTGCAGCAGAGACATCTTCAATTTGCTTGGTAATTTCCAAATAATCAGTAAGATAAGTTGCAGCAATGTAATTCAAAATATCAGCCATATCTAAAGGCATGAGTTTATACAGCATATTCAGACTAACTGGTGTTTTAGTCAAGAACGCAGATAATCTCATGGATTCAGGCAACGGAGCCAAACGCGTTAAATTTGGCCATCCTTTTAATCGGAATACAGTATTAGGGTTAATTGGGTGAACCAATCTGCCTTTTGCTGTCCATAAAGCCAGTTGCCACATTGAAGAGGTAACGGTTGCATTGATGCGTTCTTTAACATTGCTGTCTTCTGGAATGGCTTTTAGTTTGATTTGAATGTTTTCTTGGCGACATAATGTTTTGAGTTGAATGGAATCCACAGCAACCCATACACGTTGAGTAGCAGGAAAGACTGCCATAACAGGTTTGTCATCTACTAAAATAGCGGTATCTTTTTGGGTTTCCAAAACATTTCGGAATGCACCCAGCAATCCTATTTTAGGGTCAAAACGTGGGATGGTCATGTCCACATTGCTGCGAGTGGTTTCGGGTGATTTATGGTCAGAGGTAGTGTGTTGAGCAGCAATATTGCGATTGCCGTGTACTACCCAAACGCCATTACCTTGCAGCAGATTGCGTAAACTGATAAACAAAGTATCAAATTTGATTGGTTTGGATAGGTAAGGTGCGGTTACAGGTGGAGGGGATTTAGAAAAGTACACCACCACGCTGCCTTGAAAACGACCTTTTGCAGTTTGCCAAGTAGCTAAACCGTCTTTACCATCGCAATCCACGATGACCAATTCAGGTTTTTCACCCGATGCGGATTCAATAACTTGATAATTAGTCGTACTGTGCATTTTAAATGCCATTTTAAACATGGCTTGTTGTTGTTCGTCCATTGCGACAAACAGCAGCTTAACCGTTTTTACTTGAGGTAAATCTTGATTCATGGCGTTATTGTCCAAATGAGCCGTTATTGAAACGTTGCAGTAATTGGCTCATTGCCAATACCACTTCTTCTGGTAAAGATTGTACTTTGGTACGCAGAATTTGCAGCGTATTTTCCAAACGCTCCCATTCTTCTGCACGTTCGTACAAGTCAAATAAGGTAATGTACAATTGGGATTCTTGTGGGTATTCGTTAATCGCAGCTTCCAAGACATCCATAGAGTTATCCAATTGACCATACATCAACAGTGATTCTGCTTCTTTTAAGATGCGTTCTGCTGGTGTGCGTGGTTCGCCAGCAACATCTACTTTTTCAGATACCAAAGCTTGATAACGACCTTTTTTCAGGCTGCCACCATCTAAATAACCATGTCCCATACCAATTTCGCGTAAGATGGTATCATTGGGATTGGTCTCCAATCTTTCAAATACAGGGTGTTGCCCTAAACTGTAACCCCAGCCAAGCATACGTTCTTTGACTTGGCGACCATATTGACCCAATGTGTAATACAGATTCCACAAGTGCCCTGCAAAACCATTAATGTTATTGGCACGGTAATCCAATGTTAAGGCATCAATCAGTAATGCTGCAGGTTTGGTAGAGCTTCTGATGGCTTTGTTTAAATATTTAACAGAGGCATCATAAGTTAAAGAATCACGTAATAATTTTACGCTTTTCTCGGGTTTCATGAATGCCAATACGGCTCCTTTTTCATCGTTGCTTAAATCTTCAATTCGCCCTGTGCCTGTTACCAATAATTGACGCAGTTCTTGTGCTGCTTCTGCGTGGGCATGACGATTTTTACCTAGACGGGGTTTGCTTTCTTTTTCTGGGCGAGCAGGTGCATCGGCAATGCTTTTTTCACCGATTTCTTCGGCGGTTTTCTTGACACTCCAACCCAATCTGCTTTCTGCTAATACACGAAGACCCAAATGGTTTTCATCTAATGCCAAACCTGCTTTAATGTATTCGGTCATTTCTTCTTCGTTGAAGAAAGATTGATATTGCATTAAAACTTCGGCAAGTGAATCGGTTTTTTTGGCTTCTAGCCATAAATCAGCCAATTCTTTTACGGTAGTAGCATCAGCTTTTTGTGTTTTTTCTAAATAGGCTTTCAAAGATTCTGCAGCTTTGTCGTAGTAACCGAATTGTTTATAAACATTGAATTCGGTAAGTGCATCAACATCATTTACGGAAACTTTGGTGTCGTCTACTACATGTGAAGATACGCCCCAATCCCAGTCGTCATTATCGGCAACAGGTTTGTTTTCGGTTTGAGATGTGGCTTC
Organism: Alysiella sp.; assembly: GCF_030525755.1. Lineage (GTDB taxonomy): Bacteria > Pseudomonadota > Gammaproteobacteria > Burkholderiales > Neisseriaceae > Simonsiella. The sequence continues at coordinate 12,129 of NZ_JAUNEC010000023.1, read as the reverse complement.
TTGTTGCTTATTTTTATTGTTTTTGGTGGACTTTCCACCTGCGTCTTGTTTACGCTTGATTATGACCAGCGCAATCAAAGCAACAACAGCAACACCAATAATGACCATCATCATTGGATCGTCCATTATTATTTCCCTCCCATTTTATTATTGACTGTCTGAAACATCATGCTTCCTTTTGTTCACTTTGTGGGTTCTAAAACAATTCCAAAAATATTGAGCTTAATTTTAACATTATTTCAGCCACTTCATACTGTTTCTTGGAAAAAATGCGTTATGGTAGGCAATTTACCACATATTTAACGGTTTGGCTGTATATGAAAACAGTGTGTTGTGGTAATTTTACCAATTTTAAATATTGCTAACTGAAGGTAATTAAAGATGACACCTGAACAACTTCAATCTTGGCAACCGCAGGTGAGTTTGTCCTGTTTGCAAATCTTTATCAATGAGAATCGCACTTTAATCACATTACTTGAAGAAGCGTGGCAAAAATTTGCTGTGGAACAGGGTTTACATGAAATCCAACTACCTGAAAGTGATTATGGTGCGGGTGTTTCAGTTGATGATTTGCAACATTTTCCTGTGAGTGATGCGGAATTGTCTGAATTTCTATTGCGTTTTGAACAAAATAATCCGCGTCATGATAGACCATTGGGCGACAATCCTGAAATTACGGAGCAAAATTGGACTTTATCCGATTGAGTGTATTATCAGGCTGCCTGAAAAACTTTGCTCCGTTATAATTGTGGTTTTGCGTACTGGGAAATGGCTATGACGGCTTACATCACTCAACTTCATGAAAAGGTACAAAGGTTACGTGCTATGTTGCAACCGTTTCATGCGCCTGATTTGTGCATTTTTGATTCTCCTGAACGGCATTACCGAATGCGTGCGGAATTTCGCATTTGGCATGAAGGAGCAGATATCAGTTATGCGATGTTTGAACACGGTGAAAAGGCATCGTCTGCCAGCGTGATTCGTTTGCAGGATTTTCCTGCTGCACATGAAAACATCAATCGTTTGATGCCTGAATTATTGGCAAAAATCGCACAAAAAGGCTGCCTGAAAAACCGTTTGTATCAATGTGAATTTTTAACGGGTTTGAGTGGTGAAACTTTGGTCAGCTTGATTTATCATCGCAGATTAGATGAAGAATGGGAAGCGGCGGCACGCGTTTTGCAAGATGAATTGGGTGTTTTCATCATTGGGCGAAGTAAAGGGCAGAAAATTGTTTTGAGCCAAGATTTTATTACGGAAGAATTGACGGTTCATGGCGAGGTTTTCCGTTATCGTCAAACTGAAGGTGGTTTTACGCAACCGAATGCGGTGGTGTGTCAGAAAATGTTGCAATGGGCATGTGAACAAGCTCAATCGGAAAATCCGCGTGATTTATTGGAACTTTATTGTGGCAATGGCAATTTTACTTTGCCTTTGGCGCGTCATTTTCGGCGTGTGTTGGCCACTGAATTGTCTAAAACTTCGGTTCAGGCAGCCTTGTGGAATAAGGCGGAAAATGGTGTGGACAATATGGCTCTGGCGCGACTTTCAGCGCAAGAATTTGCTCAAGCTTTTTCAGGTAGCCGTGAATTTTATCGTTTGAAAGAAGCGCAAATTGATTTGAAAGATTATGATTTTTCAACCATTTTGATTGACCCACCACGCGCAGGTGTGGATGATGAAAGTTTAAAATTGGTGGCTCAATTTGAGCGTGTGATTTACATTTCCTGCAACCCTGAAACTTTGTGCGCGAATTTACAAGTTTTGTGTCAAACCCATGAAATTCAGGCAGCTGCTTTGTTTGACCAATTTCCGTTTACCCAGCACATTGAAAGCGGTGTGGTTTTGCGGCGCAAGGCTGCCTGAAATAGAAGGACGGATACCATGATTATTGTGATGCAACAAAATGCCGATGAAGCAGCTGTGCAAAATGTGGTCAGCAATATTCGCCAACGGGGCTTGTTTGAGCATATCTCTCGGGGTCAAGAACGCATTATTATTGGTGCGGTGGGCGATGAGCGGGTGTTTGATGTGGCAGAGATGATGCGTTTGCCGCAGGTGGAAAAAGCAATACGGATTGTGCATGATTGGCGTCTGGTTAGCCGTGAAGCGTGTGAGAACGATACGGTTATCCATGTGCGCGGTGTGTCATTCGGTGGTGGTGCACATCAAACGGTGTGGCGTATTGATGACAGACACAATAGGCTGCCTGAAAGTGATGCGGCAGCGGTGTTGCTTGACCCTTTTTATTTGCCTGAATGCCCTTATGCGTTTTCAGGCAGCCTGAATGAGTTGGCAACGGTGCAGCAGTTGTCTGCACAAATCGATTTTTGGCATACGCAAAATAAGGTGCTTATGGTGCGTGTGCGCGACAGCAAGCACGTTCAGGCAGCCTTGAATGTGGAGGCAGACATGATTTATTTGGGCGGTGAGTTGTTGAACAACCGTTATTTATTGCGTGAAGTAGGTTGTCTGAATGTGCCTGTCATTGTGTGTAAAGACGTGCATCACAGCGTACGTGATTGGTTGGTGGCGGCAGAGCAGATTGTGTTGTGTGGCAATCAGCATGTGATTTTGGGCGAAGCGGGAACGGCTTGGGCTTTGGGAGAGGGTTTGCGTTTGGACATTGATGCGATTGTACAGGCAAAGAAACTCAGTCATTTACCTGTGTTGGCAAACATCAGCGACTTATTGAATGCTTATATGGATGAGTCCACTTTATTGGCTTTGGCGCAAATTGTGGGTGTAGATGCGGTGGTAAGGGCTGCCTGAAAAGTGTAGTTTAATTATTTTGGCGAGCCTGTGTTCATTGAATACAGGCTCTTATGTTTTGTGTTGAACATGATTGCGCCACCAACGCCAGCGCAAACGGATGTCGTAATGAATGAACCCCCAAGCGATTGTACCTAAAATGGCAGCAACAGGTAAGGTAAAGTGGTAACCTATTTGATGATAACCCCATGCGCCAATCAAACCACCCAAGATAAAGGCGGTAAACAAACCCGATAATAAGCGCATTTTCGGGCGATTGACGCGCACATCAACCAAGCGCGGATTGTCATCGTGGCGGTAATACAGCATCTTCGCCAATTCAATGCCCAAATCGGTTGCTGTGCCCGTCATGTGGGTAGAGCGTACCGCGCCACCTGATAAAACAGTCATCACAGTGTTGTGCATGCCCATAATGAAGCAGAGCAGCAGCAATAAAATGGTTTGTGTCTCTGCAATATTGTGTGGCAAAAACAAGCCGCTTAATCCAAAAAGCAGCAAATACAGGGCTTCGAGCCACATGGATAAGCCATAGCTGCTGCGAAAACGGTGGCGTTTTGCCCATAAAACCGTCCAGCCCGAATGTGCTGCACCCAAGATGAATGCCACTACGCCCAAAAGCAGCGATAAAGCAATGTGTCCGTTGCCCAAATACAATTCGTCTGCACTTTGCGATAATGCACCCGTTACATGGGAAGTGTAGCGTGCCACCGCAAAAAAACCACCAGCATTGATGGCACCTGCCAAAGCAGTCATTACATAAGCGAGCAATCTGAAACGCAAATCGGAAATGGGGTTGTTGTGTAAATCGGGTTTATCGGCTTGCCAAAAGGGGCGAGCAAAGCGGTGTTTGCGAGCAGACATGGTGGATTTCAGTCAAAATATGATGCTTAATTTGAATTCGGGATAAGGAAATTGAACCAGTATGAAAAATAAATGGCTTGTGTAGGTTGGGTGTCTGTGCCTACATTTTCAGGCTGCCTTGCATATTCGCGCCCCAAGTTAGGAGTAAATTGTAACAGTATCTTTGTCATCAAGACATTATCTTAAACGCAAGGCTTAATCGCCCCTGACTGAAATCCATACTGATTGTAAAGTTAGAGGCTTTAATCATGTTATCAAATCTTTTCAGATACAAAGGCTGCCTGAAATAGCGATACAACAAGTTGGTATACGATTAAATACCCATTTCTACTAATTTATTCAAAGCATTGTGGGCATCTTCGCTGCCGAGTGCTGCGGCTTTTTCCCACCAATGACGTGCGTGATTGTAACGGCGACCATTGGCATACAAGACACCCAGATTGAATTGTGCGCCCACGTGTCCTTGTATTGCTGCGGCTTCAAAAAAATCGGCAGCGGTGTCGTCATCGCGTTCCAGCCCAATGCCATGATGGTACAGCAACCCCAATTCATTTTGGGCATCGGCATCATTTTGTTCCGCAGCTTGTTCCCACCATAAACGTGCTTCTTGATGACGTTCATCTTGCATCAATAAATAAGCCAAATGCGTTTGTGCTGATGCCAAGCCTGCAACCGCTGCTTTGCGTATCCATTCTTCGGCAAGGGTTTCATCTATTGTTGTTCCCAAGCCTTGCTGGTAGAGAATGCCGATATTGTGCATGGCTTGGGCGTGTCCATTTTGTGCGCGTTGTTGCCATTCTTTTAGAGCAGTTGCGTAATCACCATTTTGGTAGGCAATTAAACCTGCATCGGGTGTATCGGTTTCGTGTGTTTCACTCATGAGAAAATCCTTTTAAAAGTGGTTAATCAGGCTGCCTGAAACTATAACACGGATTGCGCTTTTTTGTGGTGTAGGCTGCCTGAAAGACAGTTATGGACTGTTTGTGGCATAATATTAAGTCATCTATTTGATGTGGATAATAGGGATAAAATCATGCAACAAGGCAATATTTTCATCATTTCCGCCGCCTCTGGTACTGGTAAAACCACTTTGGTTTCGCGCTTGGTGCAAAAACACGAACGCATTCGCGTTTCGGTTTCACACACCACGCGCCCTGCGCGTGAGGGTGAAATCAATGGGCTGCACTATTATTTTGTCAATGAAGCGCAATTTTTGGATTTGGTAGGGCAGGGCGCGTTTTTAGAACACGCCCAAGTATTTGGCAATTATTACGGTACCAGCGTGGCAGGTGTACAACAACTTTGCCAACAGGGCTTTGATGTGATTCTGGAAATTGATGTACAAGGCGCGGCGCAAGTGCGACAGGCTTTGCCCGAAGCTATTGGCATTTTTATTCTGCCACCGTCTTTGTCTGAATTGGAGCGGCGTTTGCGTGGTCGTGCCAGCGACAGCGATGCCGTGATTCAACGCCGCTTATCGGAAGCCGTAGCCGAAATGGAACACGCATTTGAATTTGATTATGTGGTGCAAAATGATGATTTGGACACGGCAGAAAACGCTTTATTGAGCATCATTGTGGCAGCACGACACAGCCAAAGATGGCAAGCGAAAAACATTGAAAAAGTATTGCAAAATCCGTAAAATACCCACAGCTACTGGTTTCAGGCAGCCTTTTGAATTAACAAGGGATTAAGGCAGCCTGAAAAGCCCTTTAATTATTAACGAAAGAAAAAAATGGCACGCATTACCGTTGAAGATTGTATTACCCAAATTCCCAACCACTTTGATTTAACTTTGGCAGCCGCACGCCGTGCGCGCCAATTGGAAAATGGCACACAACCTTTGGTTGATGATGTGCGCCACAATAAAGCCACCGTTACCGCTTTGCGTGAAATCGCGGCAGGACAAGTGGGTGTGGAAATTTTGAATCGCAAATAAGCAAACACCACGATTGAAAAAACAGATGAAACCGTACAAACCATTCATCTGTTTTTATGGTAAAACGCAATACCGCCTGCAACAAAGCATGAATTTGTGTAAGGCGGTATTGTTGCCCTTAATCAAATCAAAAGTTACAGTTGTTTGGAATCAAAATAATACGGCGTTGCCAGCTCTTTGATGTACTGGGCATACACGGCAGTCGTTGTTGCCTTGTCTGTGTTAGAACCTGTATTCACAATCTCAATAGCTTGCTTTTATCGCCACTTCATGCGCCTACTGTGTTGGCTTTTCACACCGATATGTTCAATATTGGTATGAAAATCCGCCTTGTATTCGCAAGAATTGACGATAAAATCAAGCCATCAATCTTATGAATACAGGTTCTTAATTTGAAACGACCATAAAACGTCAATGCAAGAATTGGCTTTCAGGCAGCCAATATGGCAAGAAAAACAAGCTGCCTGAAAACGCACAACCGCTTTAAATGATGACCATGCCAAAGGAAACCACACCATGTCCACCGAACCCACCGCCCCTTATGACAGCTTAACTGCCCAAGTGCGTGAAAAATTGTTTCGTGAAGCCCGTTATCTCAATCACGAAGATTTGCTGTTATTGGAGCGTGCTTGCGCCTATGCGTTTCATGCACACGATGGGCAAACGCGCAAAAGTGGCGAACCCTACATCACACACCCCATAGCGGTAACATGGGAATTGGCAAAATGGCGCATGGACATTCAAACCTTATGTGCGGGTTTAATGCACGATGTTTTGGAAGATACGCCTGTTACCAAAGCGCAAATGGTGCAAGAATTTGGCGACACGATTGCGGAAATGGTGGACGGTTTGTCCAAATTGGAAAATTTGAGCTACGACAATAAAGCTGAACAACAAGCTGAAAGTTTTCGCAAATTGATTTTGGCGATGACCAAAGATGTGCGTGTCATTATTGTGAAATTGTCCGACCGTTTGCACAATATGCGCACTTTGGGTGCAAAAAGTCCAGCCAGTCGCCGCCGTATTGCTACTGAAACATTGGAAGTTTATGCACCAATTGCCAACCGTTTGGGACTGAACCACGTTTACCGTGAATTGCAAGACTTGGCATTTCAAGCCATGCACCCCAAACGTTATGATGTATTGCAAAAGGCCATGACACAATTCAAGAAGAACCGTCATGACGTGATAGAACGCGTGCTGCGCGACATGAGTTTGCGTTTGGTTGCCAACAATATAGAAGCCAAAATCATTGGGCGTGAAAAAAACCTCTACAATATTCACGAAAAAATGCTAGCCAAGCACATTAAATTTGAAGAAGTGTTGGATATTTACGGTTTTCGCGTCATCGTCAATTCTATTCCAGCCTGTTATGCCACTTTGGGCGTATTACACAGTCTGTATCAACCCAAGCCAGGCAAAATCAAAGATTACATTGCCATTCCCAAAAATAATGGCTACAAAAGTCTGCACACCACTTTAAACGGTCCATCAGGTTTACCAATTGAAGTACAAATCCGCACTCGAGAAATGCACCAACTGGCAGAAAGTGGTGTGGCAAGCCATTGGAGTTACAAACAAGAAGCAGGGCTGCCTGAAAGCGAAAATGAAAAACGCACACATCAATGGCTACAAAACATTTTGGACTTACAAGCCCGCAGCGCGAATGCAATGGAGTTTTTGGAACACGTTAAAGTGGATTTGTATCCCAACGAAACCTATGTGTTTACACCCAAAGGCAAAATCATTACGCTGCCACGCGGTGCAACGCCGATTGATTTTGCCTATTGGGTGCATACCGACATCGGCAACCGTTGCGTGGGTGCAAGGGTCAATAAAATAGCCGTTCCCTTGCGAACCGTACTTAAAACAGGCGATACAGTAGAAATCATCACATCGCCACATGGCAAACCCAATCCAGCATGGCTCAATTTTGCTGCCACAGGGCGGGCGCGCAGTGCCATTCGCAATTACATCAAAAACACCAGCCGTGAAGATGCTGTGAGTTTGGGAGAAGGTTTATTGGCGCGTGCTTTGGCAAGTTTATTGCCCAAAGAAGTAGCGGCTTCTGAAGAACTCAAAGACAAATATTTGCAATTATTGGCAGACCGTCAGCAAACATGGGAAGAAATGTTGTACAACGTGGGTATGGGCTTAACCCTGCCTGCGGCGGTGGCGATGGACATCGCGGCATTGGCAGGCAAGCAATTTGGTGGCGAAGTCAAATTAAGTCCCATTCAGGTAAATGGTAGCGAAAGTGCGCGTTTGCATTTAGGTAAATGCTGTATGCCCTTACCTGGTGATGCCGTGCGCGCTGCAATTGTTAAAGACCAAGGTTTAATTATTCATCGTGATAACTGTGCCACTTTACTGAAATCCGACCCCGATACCCAGCTTGATGCCGATTGGACAGTGTTGCCTGAAGAACACCGCAAATTGCACGATGCGGCAATTACGGTTTCATCGGTGGACACACACGCACTTTTGGCTGCAATGACTTCCGCTATTTCAGCGGCAGGCGGTAATATTTCGGCGGTGGATACCCTGTCTAAATCACAAGCAGGAACGGAGGGATTTATTGAGTTTCGGTTTAGCTTGAATGTGTATGATTTAGCACAGTTGCAAAACATCATTGCCAAATTGCACGATATCCCACAAGTGCGAAAAGTGATGCGTGTGTGAGTAGTTGTGTTTGTCATATTTAAGGCTGCCTAAAAACCGATTATGTTTTTCAGGCAGCCTTGTATATTTGCGCATCAAGTTAAGGGCAGATTGCAGTACACGATAATTTTTATTTATAGAGTAAGCCGTACAAACCGAATTGCTCAATCAATTCAAATTTTTCAGTCAATTGGTGTGCATAGCAAATATTTCAAGCTGCCTGAAAATGGGTTAAGCCGTCAAAGTTTCATAAACCATCGGACGTTCACTTGGCGCATTTTCGCTGATTTTCACCGCATTTAAATACGCATTGGCGGCAATTTGCCAGTCTTGCTCGTTTTTCGCGTGAATGGTGGCGATGGGCGTTTGCGTGTCCACTTTCGTGCCGATGGGCAGAATCTCATCAAAGCCGACACTGTGGTCAATTTTGTCGCTGGCAACACGTCTGCCGCCACCCAAATTGATGACCGCCACGCCAATATCGCGCGTGTTCATTTCGCTGATAAAGCCACTTTCAGGCGCGAAAACAGGCTTAATCACATTGGCTTTGGGCAACAGAGTTTCAAATTGATTGCCAAAATCTGCCGCACCGCCCTGCGCCACCACCATGCGATTGAAATAATCCAACGCCAAACCATTGTCCAACACCGTTTGCAATTTTTCGCGTGCCTGTTCGCGCGTTTGCGCCAATTTGCCGTTTACCAGCAATTCTGCCGACAACGCCATGGTTGCCTCGTGCAAACGCGGATTGCGGTAATCGCCACGCAAATAGCGCACCGCCTCGCGCACTTCCACCGCATTGCCCGCGCTGGACGCCAACACTTCGTTCATGTCGGTCAATAAAGCGGTGGTTTGGCAGCCTGCTTGCGTGGCAACTTGCGCGATGGATTGCGCCAAAGCACGTGATAATTCATAAGTTGGCATAAACGCGCCATTGCCCACTTTCACGTCCATAACCAAGCTGTCCAAGCCTTCGGCTAATTTTTTGGATAAGATGGACGCTGTAATCAAATCAAGGCTTTCTACCGTAGCGGTAACGTCTCGCGTGGCGTAGATTTTGCGGTCGGCAGGGGCAAGGTTGCCCGTTTGTCCCACAATCACACAACCGATTTGCTTAACCATTTCCTGCATTTTTTGTGGAGACGGAAAAATATCAAAGCCTTGAATGCTTTCCAATTTATCCAAAGTACCGCCCGTGTGTCCCAAGCCGCGCCCTGCAATCATCGGCACATACGCGCCACACGCCGCCAACATGGGCGCAAGCATGAGCGAAACCACATCGCCCACACCGCCCGTAGAATGCTTATCCAACAAAGGTCCATTTAAATCAAAACCTTGCCATTTCAGCGTATCGCCCGAATCGCGCATGGCGGCGGTCAGGGCTGTGCGCTCGTCCAAATTCATTTTGTTGAAAAACACCGCCATGCAAAATGCGGCAATTTGCCCTTCGCTCACGGTTTCATTGGTAACACCTTGAATGTAAAATTGAATTTCTTCTGGGGTCAAGATTTGTTGGTCGCGTTTTTTGCGAATGATTTCTTGCATTAAAAATGCCATTTTTGTTATCCCTAAAATATTGTTTTTAAAAATAGAAAAACTTTTCAGGCTGCCTGAAAACATTTTCCCTTAATTTTTCAAAATATTATCCAATAAAGCAGACGCGCCAATGCGGAACGTGGCTGCCTGAACCCAATCTGCGCCAAACACATCAGCCGCTTGTTGCATGAAATCGTGGGCTGCCTGAATTTCGCGCACACCGCCCGATAATTTGATGCCCACACCATCCTGTTTGCCTGATTTTTTAATGACTTGCAATAAAATCGCGGCAGCGTTTAAGCTCGCACCTTGTGGGATTTTGCCTGTTGAGGTTTTCAAAAAATCCGCGCCTGCCTGAATGCAAATCTGTGCGATTTGGGCAATTTCTTCATCGTTGAGTGCGCCTGTTTCCAAAATCACTTTTAATTTTGCGCCCTTTTCGTGGCAAATTTGGGCGATTTTTGCGGTTAAATCGCGCCCCACTTCGGCTTGCCCTTGCTGGAATGCGCGATAGGGAAACACCATGTCAATTTCATTGGCACCGTCTTGAAGTGCCTGTTGGGTATCGGCAATGATTTGTTCGGCTGGCTCATCGCCTGTTGGAAAATTGACCACAGTAGCCACCGCCACCGTTTCAGGCAGCCTGCTTTTTGCCAACGCCACAAACGGCAAATAAACACACACCGCCGCCACATCGCCCAAAGCATTTCGCGCTTTGTCGCACAAGGCGATGATGGTCGCTGGCGTATCGGTTTCGTTGAGTGAAGTCAAATCCATAACCTGAACAATTTGATTTTTTGTAAACATTTTTCTTTCCTAAAAAAACGTGAACTCGGGATAAGTAACTGTAAATAAGCCAATAAACCAGCCCTCTCTCCTTTTTGGAAAGCGTTGGAGAGAGGGATTGTTGAGCAGCAACCCTCTCCCCTGCCCTCTCCCATAGGGAGAGGGAGCAAAGTTACTTAAATTTATCAATCACTTTTATCCCGAACTCGCGTTAAAAAACATTTCAGGCAGCCTTACAATACACAACAAAAATGGTTTGGCTGCCTGAAATCTGTTCCCTCCCCCATCTGGCGGGGGAGGGTTAGGGTGGGGGTGGTGCGTTGGGTTTCTAACCCCCACCCCAGCCCTCCCCCTTACATAGGGGGAGGGAGTAGGTTCATGGCAACATCAAAAATTGTCGTGTACTGAAAAGCAGCCTGAATGTGCTGTTACATGGTTGAACTTAAACCAATAAACAAGCCCGCAATGGTCGCGCTCATCAAATTGGACAAAGTGCCCGCAATCAAAGCATACACGCCTAAACGCGCAATGTCGCCGCGTCTGTTGGGTGCCATGATGGACAAGCCACCCACCAAAATCGCAATAGAACCCAAGTTGGCAAAACCACATAATGCAAAAGAAACAATGGCTTTGGTTTTGTCGCTCAATGCGATTTGTGCGCTGTCTTTGGTGTAATTGATGAATTCGGTGTACGCCACAAATTCGTTAATCACGATTTTTTGACCGATGAACGAACCAGCCGCTTGCGCTTCCGCCCAAGGTGCGCCAATCACCCAAGCCAAAGGCGCAAAAGCGTAACCCAAAATTTTGTCCAAAGTCAGGTTTTCCACGCCAAACAAGCCGCCAATGCCGCCCACCATGCCATTAAACAAAGCAATAATGCCCACAAACGCAATCAACATCGCGCCCACGTTCAGTGCAATTTGCAAGCCTGTTGATGCACCAGCCGCCGCCGCGTCAATCACATTGGCAGGGGGCGTTTCGCCTTCGGCTGTGAAACTCAATTTCACATTGGGGTCGTCTTGGGGTTTTTCGGTTTCGGGAATGATGATTTTGGCAAACAGCAAGCCCCCAGGTGCCGCCATAAACGATGCCGCAATCAAATATTCCATTTGCACGCCCATCGCCGCATAGCCACCCAACACCGAACCCGCAATCGATGCCAAGCCGCCCGTCATCACGGCAAACAATTCAGATGTGGTCATTTTCGCAATAAAGGGTTTGACCACCAAAGGGGCTTCGGTTTGCCCCACAAAAATATTGGCGGCAGCAGACATGGATTCGGCACGAGATGTGCCCAAAGCCTTTTGCAATGCGCCACCCAAAATTTTGATGACCCAACCCATGACGCCCAAATAATACAAAACCGCAATCAAAGACGAAAAGAAAATAATCATCGGCAACACGCGGAATGCAAACACAAATCCACCGCCACCAAACAATTCAAACATTTTGCCATCAACCAAGCCGCCAAACAAAAACGACACGCCCTGATTGCCATAGCTCAACACTTTTGCCACGCCATTGGACACCATTTCCAACACGGCACGTCCTGCTGGCACATACAAAATCAA